>DSCZ01000022.1 GCA_011048855.1 Desulfobacteraceae bacterium
GGTAAGCATTCTGAACGTAAGCAGGCCTTCGCTCCGCGAAGCACTTAAATCCCTGGTCGGAATGGGCTATCTGGAAATCACCCAGGGGAATCGGACTATTATACGCTCCCTTGCGTCAGGACGCATCCTGGAGCCCCTGGATCTGCTCGTAAAAGAAGATGTAGTGACCGCACTCGAGCTCATTGAGGTCAGGAAGGCAATTGAAGCCTGGAACGGGTATCACGCAGCCAAGAGGGCGACCGATGAAGAAATTGCCAGGCTGGAACGATGCGCCGCGGCGATGGAACCTCACCTGGAGGATGCGGATCCAAGTTTCGGGAAGAACGATGCGGACTTCCACCTGGAAATCGCCCGGGCTAGCCATAACAAAGTTCAAACACATATCATGTTTACGATATATGATTTACTGAAAAATTTCATCGCGCGCTTTTACGGCAAAATGAACAGCACCACGATCTTTAAACAACACATCCGGATAGTGAACGCCATCAAACAGCGGGATCCGGATAAAACCAGGCAGGAGATCCTGGATCATCTCGATTATGTTGAAACCTGTATCAGAGAGGCTTTAGGGATAAACGGAGATTTTCACAACAACGGGGAAGGCCCGAGCCTTGACGTAAAATAATTGAACATGAATAAACAGGTCGTTTCAGGCCCCACCTGATCTCCCGGGGAATTTACTTCTTTCATCTTTTATTCCATCGGGGTTTAATTGAGAACCTGTCACCTTGAAAACAATCATTTAGCGAAGGAAAGGAGCGCACCATGAGAAAAAAGGCAACCGTCGTCGGAGCGGGAAATGTCGGGGCTACAGCCGCAATGCGGCTCGCCGAAAAGGAACTCGCCGATGTCGTACTGATTGATATTATCGAAGGGGTTCCGGCCGGCAAGGCTCTCGATTTGGCTGAAGCGGCCCCTATCGAGAAGCACGATTCGAAACTGACGGGTATCACCGGTGATTACAGCGCGGCCAAAGATTCGGACGTCGTAATCATTACGGCCGGGATTCCCAGGAAGCCGGGGATGAGCAGGGATGATCTTTTAAGTACCAACATGGGAATCATGGAATCGGTCACCAAAGAGATCGCCGCAGTGGCCCCGGAAGCAAAGCTGATCATTGTCAGCAACCCCCTGGATGCAATGTGCCACGTGGCCTACGAGGCGAGCGGGTTCTCCAAAAACCAGGTTATCGGAATGGCCGGCGTGCTTGATTCGGCTCGTTTCAGGGCTTTCATTTCGATGGAGCTGAATGTTTCGGTGGAAAACACCCACGCCTTCGTACTGGGCGGCCACGGAGACACCATGGTTCCGCTTCCTCGTTTCTCGACCGTTGCAGGCATCCCGATCACCGAACTGATGTCCGCGGATCGGATCGAAGCGCTGGTGGAACGTACCCGGAACGGAGGAGCCGAAATCGTCGGTCTGCTCAAGACCGGATCAGCTTTTTTTGCCCCGTCCTCCGGTGCCGTCGAAATGGCTGAAGCCATCCTGAAAGACAAAAAGAAAATACTGCCTTGCGCGGCGCTCTTACAGGGCGAATACGGTATAAATGACCTGTTCATCGGCGTCCCGGTCAAGCTGGGTGCCGAGGGAGCCGAAGAAATCATAGAAATCAATCTCACAGATGAAGAACAGAAAGGCCTGAATTACTCGGCCGACGCCGTCCGGAAGCTCGTAGAAGACATGAAACGCCTCAAAGGCTGATAACAAGAGGAAGCCCCGCCGTTTCCACAGCGGGGCTTCCTTATTTTTTAACAGACGGCGGAGCCGCCTGTTCACTCCATTCTCTTATCCCAGCAAAGCCAGGAATATCCCGGCTGCCACCGCAGATCCTATAACTCCCGCCACATTGGGGCCCATCGCTGCCATCAAGGGATTCACACGTCCCCTCGTAGAGCTGGAGACGAAAACCTGGACCACCCTCGCGGCCATCGGAACGGCCGAAACGCCTGCAGCGCCGATACAGGGGTTGATCTTTTTTCCCGCCGGAAGAAATAGATTGATGATCTTCGCAAACAGTACGCCCCCGGCGGTGCTGAAAGCAAACGCGACTCCGCCCATAATCAGGATGCTCAAAGTCTGAAAGTTCAGAAAACTCGGGGCGTCCATCGTAGCTCCCACGGTCAGGCCGAGGAATATCGTCACGATATCTATCAGCGGTCCTCCGGCCGTCTTCTTCAAACGATCGGTGACACCGCATTCACGAAGCAGGTTTCCGAACATCAGCATTCCTATCAGCGGGGCACTGGAAGGAATGGCGAGGCACGCGACTGCTCCGGTGACGATGGGAAAAAGTATCACCGAAGTCTTGCTCACAGGCCGGGCCTGGGGCATATCGATGAGGCGCTCCTTTTTCGTGGTGAGCAACCTCATGATCGGAGGCTGGATGATCGGCACAAGCGACATGTAGCTGTAGGCCGCAACAGCAATCGGCCCGAGCAGATGAGGCGCCAGCTTGCTGGCGATAAAAATTGAGGTTGGACCGTCGGCTCCCCCGATGATGCCTATGGAGCCCGCCTCCTGGGGCGTGAAACCGAAAATATAGGCGGCGCCCAGTGCGGCGGTGAAAATACCAACCTGCGCCGCGGCGCCAAGCAGAAATGTCAAAGGCCTGCCCAACAGGGGCCTGAAATCCGTGAGCACTCCCACACCCATGAAAATCACCGGCGGCAGAAGCTCGGTTTTTATGCCCATGCGGTATATGAGGTTCATGAGCCCGTTGGCGTGGGACCCCATCTCACCCAGGGGAAGGTTCGCCAGGATGACGCCGAAACCGATGGGGATGAGCAGGAGCGGCTCATAATTCTTCTTGATCGCGAGAAAGATCAGGATTCCGGCAACGATAAACATGGCAATGTTGCCGACCGTAAGGTTTGCAAACCCGGAACCCTTTATCAATAATAGCATGGTGTCCATTGATCACGCCTTTTTCTTGATGGTTATAATAGGAGTGGAAGAATCCACCTCATCGCCGATCTTGGCATTCACCGCGGAAACGACCCCGGCATGGGGAGACTTGACATCATGGGTCGCCTTCATCGCCTCCACCTGCGCAACGGCCTGTCCTTCTTGAATGCTGTCGCCGACTTTCACCAGGATATCGACCAAATCCACTCCGCCCGCAAACGTCGAATGTATCTCGACCTCTTCGCCTCCTCCCGCAGCCGCCTCGGGAGCTGCCGGCGGAGCTGAGGCCGCAGGTTGAGGCTGAGCCGCCGGAGCTGCAGAGCCGCCCACCGGCTCGACGGTGACTTCGAATGTGCGGGTTTTTCCGCCTTCGACCACTTTGCATTTCGTTGTCACGGGACCACTTAAAACAGGGGCCCGGGGTGCCGGTGGAGCGGCGGGAGCAGCCTTCACTTCGGGCGCCGACTCTTCTTTCTTCTTGAGCGGTAAATCGACCCGCCCTCTACCGAGCAGGAACCTGAGTCCTTCGGTTGCCTCTATCTTTTTGCCCGGCACCATCCCCGAAACAACGATGAAAATATTCTCCTCAGTCAATTCAAGCTTGTTTTCTTCAAGAACCTTCTTGGCCTCCGGTATCGGGTCGGCAACCGCTTCAAACGGATCCGCACCCTCATACGGCGGGATGCCCAGTTGCTCGGACGCCTTCTTGACCACGTCCGGATCCGGCGACAGCGGCGGTTTTCCAAAATATCCCAGGACGGCCCTGCCGTATCCGGCCTCGATTTTTTCCCATTTTCCGTAAAGGACGTTGTTGAATGCCTGCACCCAGTACTGCTGGCTTCCGGGAGTCACGCTCGTCCAAGCGCCACCGGCCCTGACGACATCGGGAAATTCGGCAAGCACGTCGCCGTAACGATCGATTAAACCAGATTTGACCATCATGTGCACATTCGGACCAATCGCACCGCCGGGCATGGGAAAACCCACAACCCGCGCGTCTGCAGTGGTCGTAACCGGGTTGAACGCATAGTCTTTCAGAAGATCGTTCAACATATCTTCTATGACCTGCATTTTAGACGCATCGATATTCAGTTTGTAGCCGGTGTTTTTTAAAGCATGAGCCATCGATCGCACATCCGGCTGGCATGTGCCGCTCGCCATCGGCCGCACCGAAAGGTCGATCGCGTTCACTCCTCCCTCAATGCCGGCCATATACTGAGCAACGGCCATGCTTGCGGTGTCGTGGGTGTGGAGCCAGAGCTCCATCTCCGGAGGCATTATTTTTCTGAGGGCCACCGCCGTTTCGTAGCAGGTTTTCGGATCGGTTGTACCGCTTGCGTCTTTCATGCAAATGCTGTCCACCCGGAGATCCGAGTCGAGCACCTTCTTGATGATACCGGAATAAAACTCGGCGGTATGGACATTGTCGTCATGAAACGGCAACCCCATCATCGCCACGCACACCTGGTGGTGCATGCCGGCTTTTACGATGGGGCGCCCGGTTTTGATCAAGTTGTCAACATCATTCATATAATCGAAATTACGGTCGTATGTCGTGCCGTACTTGGCCATCAACCTCGCCTGCATATCCAGCACTTCAAGCGTCTGCGTGGTCAGAGTGACACCGGAAATAGACCGTGTAAGAATCTGAAGATCAACATCCGGCCCCACCGCGTCCCTCATCGCCTGCATCGTCTCGAAAGGGTTTTCGTTCAAATAGAAAAAAGGAGCCTGGTAACGGGCCCCTCCTCCGAATTCCATATGGCTGATCGCGAGATCTTTCGCAGCGGTTTTCATTGCAGGCAGATAATCCTGAAGCCTGACTTTGCCACCAAACGCGCTCTGGTGCCCGTCCCGGAATGTCATTAATTGTACTTTTATTTCCTTTGGGTTTTTGGTAACTAACATGGCGTCTCCTACCTCCTGCTTTTCGTTTCCTCGATATGGGTTATCCTGGCCCCCGGATTTACAAGCGCATAAACAGAGTGTATCGCCGCGAGCACCGCCGAATCTGTTCCTTCTTCCTTCTTCTCTACCTTTACCGGAAACAAACCGGTAAGAATTTTCATTGTTACAGCCAGCAGGCCCAACACGGTAAAAACTGCTGCAAGTGAGGACATGCAAATCAAAAAAAGACTATTTTCCATAACATTTCTCCTTAAAAAAACAACTTAAGCCATTCTTACAATATACAAAGACCCAGTGTTCGGAAAACTTTAAGGTCTCCCGATATAATTGGGCTAATCATCCCTGTCAAGTCATATATTCTTACTCTGATACACCATCTAAATTCCATCTGAACAAAAAACCAGGACTCTATCAGACTAATCCCTTGAAACCGCCGGCCCGTTCTTCCGTCTCGCTCCGGACTCAAATCCAGATGGTAAAATGGTAAAACCAGACAGTCTTATTTACAGCAGGACGGTTTAAAAATCAAGTCGTTTTCCATTGCTTAAAGGAATAAAATTTGAAACGAAGGTCTCGATCCGAAGGGATACAGCACGCGGTAAAATGGTAAAACCAACACAAAAAAACGGTTTTTGCCCTCCATCCCCATGAGTTGCGGACTTCGGCATCCGGTCCGCTCATCACATCGAGTACAAACTCGAAGTCCACCACCGTCGCCTATCGAGTTGCGGCATCACTCGACCTTGAACAGTTCATATGGCTCCAGATGTTTCTGATTTCCCCTTGAAGTCGATTCATGTATATTCCTTGACATGAAATTTTCCTCCTCGGCAAGAAAGGAGATTGAAACGTGTTCTTTTTCATCGGAGGAATCCAACCGAAAACGGCCACGCTGGATGAAAATCCCAGGATGTGCCCTGCCTGCGGGCTCTACCAGGCTAAGCTCGTCCGCATCGACCATTACCTGGCATTGTTTTTCATACCGCTTATAAGGGTGAAAAAGGGCGAACTGGTCATTCAATGCACCAGGTGCGGGCACGTGACAAGGGAGACCGGGGAGCCTGTCATGGCAGCCGGCTTCTCCAGAGCCTTCGTGTGCCCCTTCTGCGGCAGACGGCTCGAAAAGGAGTTCAGGTACTGTCCCTATTGCGGGAAGCCCGTATCCTGAAGGAGCACGCCATGAAGCCCCCCGAAGAAAAGAGTCGATCTTCACCGCTGAAAATCCGGGGCTTCCCCGCGCTGAACGCCGCATTTTTGTGCCTTTTCACAAATGTTTCGCTGATGTACCTGTATCCCCTTGCACTGGAAAAACTATACGTGTCCCCGGCGCAGATCGGTATTGTCATGGGCGTATTTTCAATGGCCGCGGTTGCGGTGAGGCCGTTCCTCGGCCTCCTGATACAGCGCACAGGGGAGGGTTCGGTCATTTTCCCCGGCCTGGCTCTGGCCACGGCTGCCGGCCTCTGTTATCCGTTTCTTGATGCCTTCGGCCCGTTGATGATCACTGTTCGAGTGCTCCATGGCGTGGGTTTTTCAGCTTTTATAGCAGGAGGGTTTTCGATCGCCGCAAGATCCATCCCGTCTAAAAACCAAGGTGAAGCATTTAGTTTCATCGGAGCGGCGATAACCGGCGCAGTTGCCTTCGCACCGCCGGCGGGCGAAGCACTCATCCGCGCCGCAGGCTTCGACGCCCTTTACATAGCCGCCGTTTCAGCGCTCCCGGCGGCCGCGAGCTTCTGCCGGGCCGCCATCAGGAATGCTTCTTTAACGCCACCCGTTCCCGCCCCCGCAGCAGAAGTCTACCGCATCGTGCTTGCAGCAGGCTCCTTCCTCCCGCTGCTTGTAGTCACATGGTGCTTTTCCCACAGCCAGTCAACCGTCCTGAACTTCCTGGCATTGGCAGCGGAACAGGCCGGAAGCTCCGGAGGTAAATTTTTCTTTCTGTGTTTCTTCACCGCGCTGATCACGCTTTTGACTGCGGGTCGCACAGGGGACCGGCTGCCCAAAGTCTATCTTCTCCGGGTCTTTCTCCCGATCATGGCATTGAGCGTAGCAGGGATTCCCCGGTTGATAGGTTCACCATATTGGCCCCTGCCGGCGCTTGCCTTCGGGATATCCCTCGGCATGCTCTTTCCGGTCCTGAACGCCATGGCAGCCGGGGTCACACCTGTCTACGCCGCAGCATCCATGGCCGTTTTCACAGCAGTATACGACGGGGGATTTATAACCGGTCCGGTCTTATCAGGCTGGATGGCTGAGTCGACGACTCTCCCCGCAGCCTTTACCAGTGCGGCTTTTATCGTCGGGGCCGCTTTTTTCGTAACTCTTGCAGCATTCCGAAAACCGAACCCATGATATTACATCCTCAAAAGCCCCCCGGGATTCAACTGCGTCCTTTCTTCCGCTGCCTGAAGCCGGTGCGGAAGTAGAATTCAAGGTAACGCGACAGCGCAAGCTTCATATCCTTTCTCGGCACCAGTTCCTGAATCCCCCTTATTTCGTGGTAATAATTGATCATCGAGTAAATATTTCTTGAAATTTCAGTCAGGTAATCCGCCCGTACCAATTTTTCATCAACATCGAAGCCCCGGGCCTTCATCACCCTGGGCCCCGCGAATGTTACAAGGGCTCCGGGCTCGGCTATCGTTATGTCGCCCAGCGCAGCGTAACTTGCAATCGCACCCCCCGTAGCCGGATCCGCAAGAATCGAAAGGTATGGAAGCCCGTGCCGTTTGAGCCTGTTTACCGATTCAACGGTCTTCACCATCTGCATCAGCGCCGCCGTCCCCTCATACAGCCTCGCTCCTCCGGAACAGCAAAGACTTATAAAAGGCAGGTTTTCCTGGATGGCATAGTCAACGGCGCGTCTGAACTTTTCACCGAACACCACCCCCATCGATCCACCGCAGTAGGTAAAGGCGCCGATCGCCATAGTGACCCTGAAATGATTGATCCTGGCCGCCCCGACAACGAGGGATTCATTGAAATGACTCCGCCCCTCCTGTTTGCTCAGAAATTCCCGGTAGTAGTCGGTGATGGCCGCCGGTTCAAGAATATCGTCTACGGTAAGGTTCCTGTAAAGCTCGTGAAAAGTGCCTGTATCGGCCAGACAATCGATCCATCCCGTGGCTCCCAGCGGGTAGGTATACCCACATTCGGGACAGACATTAAAATTGTCGATCAGATCCTTCAGCGCTATAAGCCTGCCGCATCCCTTCAACCTGTTTTCACCGCCTTTACCCTCACCACAGCGTATCAATTCGGTTTCTTTTCCAAAATGTTTGAATCGTCCATAATCCTCGTTGACTTCTGTGATGCTTGCATAATTTACTATTTTTATATCCGGTGGGGGTTTGTTAAAAGCTTTTTTTATAGGTTCTTCAATATAGCGCTTAATATCAAAAAAAGAACCAGAGCCCTTGGAGAGACCAAACTGCTTTGCCCTCACTTCACGTTTTTTGATCAATTTGGACAGCTTGGACCGTGACAAATCTTTAACCGCCCTGGAAAGAAACTGCTCGATCGATTCGACCATTGCGGTGGTATCGGTGACAGACTCCGGAGAGGGTACAATGCGGTCGATTACGTTCAAGGCTTTGAGCTCCCTGGACGTGGGCCTCAAGATCATCAAAGCGTCGCGTATGCGGGTTGGATCCCGGAAAAGAATCGAGGCTGTTCCTTCCGGAGGAGCCGTGGCATAGAGCGCGTCATCCATCATTCCCCTGATATCGGTGTACTGAATTGCAACGGCTCCGCCGCTGCCTCCTTCACCAAGAACCAATGAAATTGTTTTGAGCGGCATCGTCAGGAATTCCTGAATCAAATGGCCGATGAAAAAAGCCTGGAAACGCTGGGCCGAATACATCGAAATATCGGCACCGTAGGTATCCACAATTGTGAAAATCATCGTTTCCTTGGGGTCGGACGACCGGGCCTTTTTTAGCACGGATATTATGTGGGAATGGTCGTCGGCTGTGAGCATCCCGTAGTTGAGTCTCTTTAGATCCTCGTTGCTTTTTAAATCTTCAGGCGTCGGCTTCTGCTGGCCGATGACATAAAAAGTCTTCTCTCTGAACCGGCACCGGCCGGAAATCACCGAACCGGACGGGCTCTTGAACGGGACAAAATCCGAAAACAACCGGTTTATCACGTGCGAAGCCCTGGCCCTGTAGGGGTGCCTGCAGCGTTTCTTGAATATTTCAAGCACATCCGTTTTTGTCATATCTACCTCTACACATAATTTTTTAAACCATTTAATTTAATTGCAATCTGTTGTTCATGCAACTCTTTTCCCAAACGTACATGAACAGCCCGGTGTGTCTGTTCACCCCGGGCATGAAAACACATTCCCCCTCTCCACCCTTTGGGGGGAGAGGGCCGGGGTGAGGAGGGTATTTTCACGGTAAACTTTCTGCCAAGCAAAACAGATGCAGCCACAAGCACCCCGGCAATCAGCAGCGTCGCTGCTCTGAATTTCAGCCTTCCTGTTCGCATGAATCAAGATAGTCCTGCAGAATATGCTTATGATCGAAAGCAAGGTATTCCGGCAGGGAATCGGGGCGGAAAACCGCGAGGGCCGCTGCATCATCCGCGGCGCCGGGGATGCCGTGACCATCCGCTATGAATACCACGGAAATCGTATGCATCCTGGGATCGCGGGCGGGATCGGAATAGGCCCCCAGCTGCCCGCGAAGAGTCACGTGCAGAGAAGTCTCCTCTCGTGCCTCCCTGACGGCCGCCTCTTCCAGGCTTTCCCCGTAATCCACGAACCCTCCGGGAAGCGCCCAGCCGTAAGGAGGATTTTTGCGTTTTATCAATACAATTCCGCCGTTCTCCATGCGGATGATGATATCAACCGTCGGAAAGGGGTTCCGATATTGCTTTACCGGCAACCCGCAATGAGGACAAAGAAGCTGGTCTTTCTTGGTCATTGTGCCGTCCCTGGAATGAATCTTTCGAATGAATGGCCGAGATATCACCCTGCAATCGGTCAAATCGCCGTAACCGGCCGACTGAGCAGCCTGCCTCTCAGCTCGGTCCTGTTGATATAGACCGCGCATTGCTCACACGAGCCGTCGCAAAGGGTGCCATGTTCGCGGCGCACCACATAACAGTACTCGTGGGGTTTCTGATATGCGTTGCACCTGGTCCTGTTTTCACAATCGAATATCTTCCAGCACGGTGCAAGCTGTAAAAGGCGGATCAGGCAGGGGAGTGTAAAACCTTCGTCATGCATGAGGACCGATATTCTTTCTATCTGATCGATTTCATACTCCGTGTAGACC
>DSCZ01000321.1 GCA_011048855.1 Desulfobacteraceae bacterium
GCTCGGCTCCGCACTCAACGGCGAGCCCGGCGAGCACCGAGGAATTGTACTCGATGACGGAGCCTGGCTTCAGCCGGGAGGCATCGACCAGGGTCCGATGATCAACCAGTTCGGATCCGCTGGGGATGATAACCACGCGGGGTTTTTTCCTTACCGTGAGCATGGAGACACCGGCGCCGATAAGCCCACCCAGGTCATACGCCCGGATAAGATGACCCGCCGGCAAAAGCATTTCGGTGGCCACGATGTCTTCCCCCACCTTGCGCACATGCTGCCACGGATAGGCCGGTTCACGGATCTCAAGACTGCCGTCATCGATTTCGTGGACTTTTTCAACCATGATCACCGCGTCGAAGCCGACCGGCAGAATTTGACCCGTGTTGACCCATTCGTATTCCGAGTGCCGGCTCAAGACGATCGGTTTGACTTCCGTAGTCCCGTACGTCCGGGCCGCCTCGACCGCTATCCCGTCCATCGCCGCACAATGGGACAGCGGGCTCGAAAGACGCGCATAAACAGGCTCGGAAGTGATCCTTCCCAGGGCGTCATCGACAGGGATATCTTCGGTTCCCGGTTTTATTGCGGAAAACCGGCTGAAAAACAAATCCCTCGCCTCTTCCAGGGACTTCATATCCAGGTAGATTTTTCTTTTCACAACAATACTCCCGGTTAATGGTCGAAAAGCCGAACGAACACCTTCTGCCCGGCATAGAGCCCCTCGGAATTCAGTGGAATGCGTATGAGACCTTCCGCCTCGACCATTGTCGATATCAATCCTGATTTTCCGAAAACAGGCTCGGCTGAAACTATGCCGTTTTGTTCCTTCAGCCGCACCCCGACATATTCTTCCCTGCCCCCGGAGGACTCCAGGTTCCGGGAAAGCTCCGCTTCCAGAAATCCCCGGCCGATCCTTTGATCTTCAGACCTCCCGCAAAGCAGCCTCAGCAACGGTGTCAATAAAATCTCGGCCACCACGAAAGCTGAACTGACCTGGCCGGGCAGCCCGATAACCGCCTTGCCGGAACACGACCCGATGATCGTCGGTTTGCCCGGCTTGATGGATATGCCGTGAACAAGAAGTTTAAAATCCGGCAGAGATTCCAACACTTGCAGTGTCAAATCCCGGGTTCCCACCGAACTCCCTCCCGACAGCCAGACAGCATCCGATTCGGCCACCGCCCGCACCACGCATTCGCGGAAAGGCTCGAATCGATCCGGACAAATCCCGTAAAAATGCGGCACGGCTCCGTGCCGCCGACAAAACGCCGCAAGGGTATAGCGGTTTATATCGCGCACCTTGCCGGGCTCAACAGGCCGGTCCGCGGGGATGACTTCATCCCCCGCGGAAACAATTCCCACTTTCGGCTTCTTGAATACGTGGACCCCGGTTATCCCTAGGCCGGCGCAAAACCCTATATCCTGCGGGGTCAAGCGCCGCCCGGTTCTGAATACGACGGTTCCCCTGCTCACGTCGTCACCGGCCTGAATCACGTTTTCGAGAACCGAAACCGCCCGGGTGATTTCTATCGTATGAGCATCGAGCGGATGGCAATATTCCACCATTACGACCGCGTCGGCGCCTGGAGGAAGCATACCGCCGGTTGAGATCCTGGCCGCCCGGCCGGGTTCGACTGAAAATTCCGCGGCCCTGCCCATTTCAACCTCTCCGCACACTTCAAAGAAGGCCGGCAGCGTTTCGGCGGCGCCGAAAGTATCCCTGGCTCTGACCGCATAGCCGTCCATTGTCGAACGGGCGAATCCGGGCAGGTTCTCTGGAGCCGTCACATCTTCGCTGCAGACCCTGTCGAGGGCGTCATCCAGGGATACGGACTCACGCCCGATCGGACCGAAGCCTTTCAGGTGTTCCAGGGCACGTTCACAAGTCACAAGCTTGAAAAAAGATTCCATAAAAAAACCTCGATCGTTGAACACCATCCCGTCCGGTGCGGAAATTTCGATGACTATGTCATAAATGACATAGCGTCGCAACTCAAAAACATCTTTGATTCTTTCCCGGCCGTAATATTGCCGCTTGACTTTGGAACCACGACATGGATAAGTGCCCTTCATGTCTCGAGGGGTGGATATTTCCCCGCATTTAAAATTAAGGATAGTACCGGCCCGATTATTCATGAGGATGCCGCCGGGATGCGGCGGTTTTTTTTGTTGTTATGACTTTTGAATCCGACGCAAAAGCCGATTTCAAAATCATTTTCGCACTCACGCTGGTGCATTTCACCGGAGATTTTTATACTTCGTTTGTGACCCCGCTCATCCCGGTTTACGTTGAAACTTTCTCTCTTTCGCTGGCCCAGGCGGGGGTCATAACCGGTCTCAGCAGGCTTCTCGCCTTCGTCGTCCAGCCCCCGGTGGGCTACTTCGCCGACCGTTACCGCACAAGGGTGTTCGTTCTCGGGGGGCCGCTTCTGGCGGTGGTATTCATCTCTTTGAGCGGTATCGTCCCATCCTACCCACTTCTTCTGTTATGTGTCTGTCTCGGATCGGTAGGTTCCGCCATGTTTCACCCCTCCACCGCAGGAATGGTCGCCACCTATGCCGGAAAGCATCTCGGGTTGTCCATGTCCCTGTTCAACATGGGCGGCACCGCTGCATTCGGGCTTGGCCCCCTGTTCATCGCGCTGTTCGTCGGTGCCTACGGCCTCAACTCCATGCCTCTGACCATGCTGCTGGGGCTCATTTTGATTGTGGTGCTGATCAAAACCGTGCCCGCACCGCTGGGAGAAGGGTTGACCGGCATGGGTTTCTTCGGCTCCCTGCGTGAAGTGCTTGGAGACGTCTGGAAACAAATTCTTTTGATAATGATCGTGATGATGCTCCGGGCGGCTGTCGGTCAATCCTTCCTGACCTTCATCCCGCTTTTGTGCGCTGAACGCGGTTTTTCACTGGTGGAAATCGGCGCCGTGGTATCTATTTTCACGATCATGGGGGCGATAAGCGGAGTCATCGCAGGACACAGCGCCGACCGCTTCGGGTACATGAAAATATTTTTAATCGCTCATGGACTTTCCACACCGAGCCTGATTTTGCTGCTTTTTCTTCCTGGTAAATGGTTATATCTGGGTTCCGCACTTGCGGGCTTTTTCTTAATGGCCACACTCCCGCTCGGCGTTGCGATGGCACAGGAACTGGCTCCGAGGGGCAGGTCGATGGTCTCCAGCCTGATGATGGGTTTCGCCCTTGGCATGGGAGGAACGATGACGATCGCCACCGGGAGCCTGGCCGATATGTTTTCGATCCGCTCGGTTCTGTTCGTTCTGGCTTTTATACCGCTGTGCTCGATGGGGCTGATCGCGAGGTTCCCTGGACCCGATTCCTCCACCCGTTCTTGAATCTTCATCGTGCAAGCGTCCGGTGAAGCTTATAATACAGCCCACCCAGAGCCACGAGCTGCGGGTGCGAACCCTGCTCGACAATTCGGCCCCGCCTCATCACCAGAATCCTGTCCGCTTCCATAACGGTCGAAAGCCGGTGAGCCACCACGAGCATGGTCCTGTTACGGGCTTCCCGGGAAACAGCCTGTTGAATCAACCGTTCCGTTCCCGGATCGATCTGCGAAGTGGCTTCGTCAAGGAGAAGCAGCGGCGGATCGTTTACCAGGGCGCGCGCAAAAGAAAGCAGCTGCCGTTCGCCCGTAGAAAGGCCTGAGCCGCCTTCACCCGTCTCATGGTCCAGGCCCCCGGGCAGGCGCTCGATGAATTCCAGCGCATTCGCCGACAAAGCAGCTTTCTCCACTCTCCGATCATCAAGGCCGGCTCTGCCCAGGGTGATATTTTCCCTGACCGTGCCTGAGAAAATCATGACATCCTGCATAACAAAGCCGAGGGCACCACGGAGGGCGCTTTTGCTCCATTTCCGCAGGTCGACGCCGTCCAGCAGAATTCCGCCTTCATCGGGATCATAGAACCGCGTCGCAAGATTTACTATCGTGGTTTTTCCGGACCCTGTGGCACCGACTATCGCAACGGTCTCCCCCGGACGGATTTCAAACGAAACACGGTCCAGCACCGGCCGGCCTTCATCGTAGGCGAAACATACCCCGCGAAAATCAAGGTGGCCCCTTACCGCCCGGGGGGCATAGGGAGCAGCGGCTTCCGGAATCCTGTCTTCGAGATCCATAAATTCGAAGATGCGCTCCGCCGAGGCCATGGCAGCCTGCATGATGTTGTATTTTTCCGCTATATCCCTTATCGGACGGAAAAACATCTGCATATAACCAATGAAGGCAACCAGGGCGCCCAGGCTCAGTTCTTCCCGTACCACCTGTCCTCCCCCGTACCAGATGAGCAGCGCAACCGCACAGGATGAGATCAGCTCCATAAACGGCATAAAAACGGCAAAAATCCGTATCTGCTGCATACCGGCAAGAAAATTACGGAGATTGATGCGTTCGAAGGCCGCCATCTGGAAAGCTTCGGTGACAAAGAGCTGCACCACGTGCATGCCGCTCACCCGCTCCTGTAGAAAGGCATTCAACGCAGCCACCGAGCTCCTGATCGCCCGGAAAGCTTCTCTCGCGAGCCTGCTGAACACCATCGTCAAGATAAAAACGATCGGGATGAACGCGAACATCCACATCGCCAGGCGGCGGTCCAGGTAAATTACCACGATTATAATTCCGATCAGAAGGAGCAGATCCTTGAAAACGGTTACGACAACCGACTTGAACATTTCATTCAGATTTTCAATATCGTTCGTCACCCGGGTGACGAGCCTTCCGATGGGATTGCGATCGAAAAATCTCAGGGATTGAGCCTGCATTTTGGAAAACAATTCGCTTCGTATATCGAACATGATCCGCTGGCCGGTCGATTCCAACAGGTAATACTCGACGTAACCCAGTCCGAAAGATGCCACTACCAGGGCCGCAAACACGGCCGCCACCAGACCCAGACCGCGGAGATCAGCTGACCTAAGCCGCTTTCGCTGCCCGGCATCGAGCCTTTCGAGCAGGCTTTCGGCCAGCAGAATTCCACCGTCCGCCAGGCGAAAGCTTTCCGCCTTCCCGACCTCTTCCTCCAGTTCCCGGAAACCAGCTTCGGTCACCCGCACATAGCGCTCATCCAACAGCAGCCCCGAGGTACGAAGGCGGTTCAACACGTCCGGGTCCAGTTTTTTCGTTTCCACGTAGGCCAGAGCGAAACGACCGGGCTGCACGGTCGGCTGGAAAGCCCCCCGTCGGCCATTCATCAATTCGCTGGATTTCGAAGCGGGAAGTCCCGAAAAATCAACCACATGCCAGTACGAAAGTATAAAACGGTCTATTGCAATCTTGGAAAGATACGGCACCGCCAGATCCAGAAGTGTAACCGCCACAGCAAGCGCCAGAGCCGCGGCGATCGGCCGAAGGTACCGGGCCGCATACGGGACGAAGCGCTTCAACAGCGACATGTCGTAGGGCCTGCCCAGCTCTCCTTCTTCGATATAGCCGTATTCACCGTGCATCCGGCGCCCCGTTGTCTTCCAGCTCCTCACGGAGAAGTGCATTCTCATAAAGCTCACTATAAATCGCGCAGGACCCCAGCAGACCGTCGTGGGTTCCCAATCCGGCCACGCTGCCCTGGTCAAGCACCAGGATCCTGTCCGCGCGCCGTATCACGGACGGCCGATGGGAAACCATCACCGTGATGGAAGTCGCCCTTCGGGAAAGGATCCGATCAATGATCCCGGCTTCGGTTACACCATCCACCATCGAAAGAGCATCGTCCAGCAGCAGGATCGGGGGATTCCTCAGCAAGGCACGGGCGATCGTGAGCCTCTGGCGCTGCCCGCCCGACAGGCTGACCCCCCGCTCGCCCAGCATTGTATCGAGACCCTGTTCCAGGGCTGTCATCTCTTCGAGTATCCCGGCGTCCTTGAGCGCAGATTCGACTCCATCCTCGAACCCGGCTTCCGCACCGAACAGGACATTGTTTCGAACGGTGTCCGAGAAGACAAAAACATCCTGGGTCACGAAGCCGATGCGGCTCCGGAGCTCGGCCAGCGGAAAGGACCTCACATCGATTCCTCCGACGCAAACAGATCCTGCAGCCACGTCCATCAATCTGGGTAACAGGTTCATAAGCGTCGTCTTCCCTGAACCCACCCGGCCCACGACCGCCAGCGTTTCACCCTCCCCTGCACTGAAATCGACATCCTGGAGCGCCGGACCCCGCTCGCCGGGATAACCCGCCGTCACGGCCCTGAACTCGACCCCTCCACCCCCACCGATAGAAATCGGAATCGGCGGGTCTGCAATATCCGGAGATTCTTCAAGCACTCCTGCAATTCGGCGCATGGAAGCTGCACCCCGGTGCATCAGGTTGAAGACCCAGCCCATCGCCATCATCGGCCAGGTCAGAAGGGTTAAATAGCTTATGAACGCAACAAAATCCCCCGTGGTTATGGCACCGAGGATCGTCAGGCGGCCCCCGAACCAGATCACCGCCGCAAGTCCGGCATTCGCGGCCACAGACATCATGGGAATAAAAACCGCAAGAGACCTCGCCAGCGTCATATTTGCTTCCAGATAAAGGGCGGACTCACGCTGCAGACGCTCCTCCTGCCAGTCGCGCCGGTCGTAGGCTTTTGTCACCCGGATGCTTGAAAAGGCCTCTCTCACCGTTTCGGTCAGCCCGGAGAAACAACGCTGCACGGATTCGAAACCGGCCGACATGCGCCGGGTTAATATCCTTGTTCCAAAGACCACCAGGGGCGCGGGTGTAAGAGCTATCAGAGTAAGCGCAGGGCTTATAGCCATCATGAAACCCACCGCCGCCAATCCAAGAATGACGCCGTCAACGAGCGCCACCAACCCCATTCCGGCTGCCATCCGAACCGCATTGATATCGTTGATGGCCCTTGCCATCACATCGCCGGTCCGCATCCTCCGGTAAAAGGAAGGAGAAAGGGTCTGGAGGTGCCCGTAAAGCCGACTCCGCAGGCCCTTTTCCACCAACCTTGAATGTCCGAATATGAAGTACCTCCAGATATATCGGAACAGGGCTATCAGGACGGCTATCCCGGCTATCGTTCCGGCCGGGGCGAGAAGAGCTCCGACGTCGACATTTCCGGCGACAAGCAGATCGACGGCCTGTTTTATCGCCTGAGGAATCAAAAGCTGAAGACCGTCCACGATCAGGAGGCTGGCGACTCCCACGGCCACGCGCACCCTGTTGGCGGCAAAAAAAGGGAAAATCGGCCTGTAGGCGTCCAAGGTTTCGCGAAGGCGACCGAAAATAAAAGGATAGGTCTTATTTGTCATATAGGGCCTGTTTTAACCCTTTTTCAATTCATATCATTAAATACAGCATGAAAAATCCTAATCAAACACTCTAATCCGGTGTACGGTTAGGGTTACCGCACCCTTTGACTCTTCTACGATTCCTGTTAGTATGCTTGGTCTTGCAACTTCCAGCATGCTGCAGTAACGGCGGTATTCTTCGGGAAAGAACACCGCCTCGTAAACGCCTGTTTCATCTTCGAACGAAACGAATTCCATTGCCTCCCCGTGCGCGGTTGAAACCGTCTTACCGGTTATCTTTATCCCGGCCATGGTGACCCTGCGGCCGGTCCATAAATGCATGTCCGCCGCGCACACGCATCCGAGTGCGTTGATCCTGTCCCGGTGGCGCGAAAGCGGATGAACGGATATCACGAACCCGAAACTTTCCTGTTCATGGGACAACGGAGGCGGATCACCGCAGAATCGCTCCGCGGATGCCGAGGGCCGGAGGCCGGCATCGACGGCGAAAAGCCCGGGGCCCTTTCGCCCATTTTTCAGATGATTGAATTTGAAGGCCTGAAACAACAGATCGGCCCGGGACATCCCCCCGGCCAGTCCGTCCATACAGCCGGCTTTTATCAATGCACGCACATCATGAAGGCGGAGGAAACCGCCGATGCGCGAAAGAAACCCGTCGAAAGAACCGAACCGTCCGTTTTCGGCCCGCTCTCGCATGACGGCGTCCACGGCCGCCCGGGAAAGCCCTTTTATAAGCATGAAACCCATACGAAGGGCACGGTCTTTACCGCTGCACATCCAATCACTCCGGTTGACATCCGGCAACAACACTTTCAGCCCCATCCGACGAGCTTCTGACAGATAGGCGTATGTGGAATAGTAGCCTCCGCCGTTCGAAATCACCGCCGCCATGAACTCCACGGGAAAACGGGCGCGCAGAAAGGCCGACTTGTATGCCACCAGTGTATAGCTGGCCGAATGCGGCTTGCAGAAGCTGTATCCGTCGAAGCCCATCATCATGCTCCACACCTCTTTTATCGTTTCGTCGGACACCCCCCTCCGCCGGGCCCCTTCAAAGAAACGATCATGAAAATCGTCGAGTTTCCTCCCGCGGTCTTTTTTGCTCACCACTTTCCTGAGCGTGTCGGCTTCCCCCGGTTCGAATCCCGCCAGTTCGACGGCCGCCCGGCTGAGCTGCTCCTGGAATACCATAACCCCCATTGTTTCGTCGAGAACCGGGCACAGAAGAGGATGGGGGGAGACCCATCGTTCTCCGTGCAACCGCGACACCCATACATCAATGCTTCGGCTGGAGGCCGGACGGACGATCGAGGTTACAATTACATTCAGACTGAAATGATCTGCTGCGAAGTATTTTTCGAAACTCATGCCGGAGCGCACCTTCGTCAACACCTGGCGGGTGGCGGGGCTTTCGAAGTAAAAAACCCCGATTGTTTCGGCCCTGTAGAATACTTCCACAGCCTTCCGGTCAAAAAGAGGATTCAAACCGGCGTAATCGATATGCTTTCCGTAATTCGCCTCCACCATCGCCAGGGCGTCTCTTATTACGCTGAGGCTGCGATTTCCAAGGATGTCTATTTTGACGAGCCCGGCATCTTCGACCGCGTTTTTATCCCACTGGAGCACCTGCGGACCGGACGCGGAAATCTCCACAGGGCAATACCGGCGGATTTCGTCCGGCACCAGCACAACCCCCCCGCAATGCGTGGAGAGGTGTTCGAAATGTCCTTCGAGATGCTTCGCGGTTTCCAGCACCCGGTCCCAGGGTGGATCCAGCTTAACACCCCTGAATTTCGGATGGCTCATGAGCCCGGTCCCCATATCCCGCAGGGACCACCTGTATCCGATCCTGCTGGTTACCGCGCCGATCTCCCTTGTGCTGAGGCCGAGCACCTTCGCAACCTCACGTACGGCGGCCCTGGCACCGAACGTGGAATGAGCTCCCACCATAGACGCCCGGCGCGTGCCGTACACGGCGAACACGTAATCGAGCACCTGTTCGCGCTCGTCCCACGGGAAATCCACATCGATGTCCGGGGGATCCTCCCGTTGCGGATTCAGGAATCGTTCAAAAAAAAGCCCGTGGGCGATGGGATCCACATGCGTGATGCCGAGTGCATAGGAAACAATCGAAGCCGCGGAGCTCCCCCGCCCGCAGGAACGGGGCACCCGCGAGGTGATGTCCGCCACCACCAGAAAATAATGTGCGAAATTCTTCTCCCGGATGATCTTCATTTCATGATCCACCCGTGTCCGAACCGCACCGGTAAACCCTCCGTAGCGGCGGCTGCAGCCTTCGACAACCTTTTCGTAAAGCCTTTCGAAAGCCTCCCGGTCGTCCATGTCTCCGAAACGGGGGAAAACCGTTTCATTCCATTCCCACGCAAAGCTGCAGGCCTGCGCTACAGCGACCGAGTTTTCCAACGCCTCCGGCGCATGGGGGAAATGGCCGATCATCACCTCCGGTGAACACAGATAATTGTGCTCCCGGCAAAGCTCCGCCGAATCGAGCCTGGAACAGGTGGTGTTTAAGGCCACCGCCCGGAGGATGCGGTGGAGCAGGTGGTCCTCCGGCCGAACCAGGAACACGCGGTTTGTGGCCAGTGGTGGAATTCCGGACTTCCGGGAAAACGCATGGCAGGCGGCCATACGGTAGCCGGGGGACATTTCAACGAAAAGGTCTTCGGATCCGTCACATTTCAGCGATTTGAGCAGCTGGAAATCGTCGGAACACACCACAAGCCCGACCCTCCGCTCCCTCAGCGACCTGACGAGATCGAAACGTCCGTGGCAATGGCGGTCCGAAGCCAGGCGGCACAGACCGGCATA
>DSCZ01000003.1 GCA_011048855.1 Desulfobacteraceae bacterium
AGTGAGACGAAGTAATAATCCGACGGGAGCCCGGCCCCGGCCGGCCCCTTATGCACCGCCTGTACGGGATTTTTCAACGGAAGATCCGTTGACGCACAGAGCAATCCAAGACAGAGATTCCCCCCGGCATCGATTTCAAATCCCAGACCCCGCGCCGTTCGAGCGATCCATTCCGGTATCTTGTTTTCAGACGGATCCCTGAAATGAACCGAACGGCCCTTGTCACGGATAATTTTGAAAAACGACTTCCTGAAATCCGGGGAAGATACGATGAAAATCATGCATGTTGTCGGCGGAGGATCATTGAGATATGGAACCAGGCTCTGGAGGGTTTCCGAATCCAGGGCTTCGGTCTTCCGCACGATCCCAATACGCCGGATTGCCATGAACGGCAGGGATCTTGCGAAATCAAGGATCTCACCGGTCCCTGATTTGTCTCCGTAAAAGACTCTCAGGTTGAAATCCCGGGTCGCCTCTTCCACGCAGGTTTCCCGAATCTTTGTCAATGCCGATTCCCGAAGGAATTCTCCGGCGCCGAAAAAGAGATAAAACGGTTCGAGCCGCCCTGTTTCTATTTGTTTCAACAGGTGCCCGTATGAAAGTTCCGCCGGCATTAGAAACGGTCTACCGTTCTGGAATAAAGTTTCACAGCAACCCGCTCCGCGAGCCTGCGCAGCGCCGCCCTTTGTGCATCCCTGTCCGCCAGGGGATCCGCGCCGAGATTCCAGTCTGCGGTCTCTACAATCGATTCATCATGCCATATTACGTTGCCGGTAGCCTTTTCGACCAAGCGCGCATCCATATCCACCGACATGCGCCTGCCCGAGGTACGCCAGTAAACGTGCTCTTCACCGTGCAGGGTCGTGCGTGTCGATTGGTATCTTCTCGCCCGGGTGCTGATTTCCGTTATCCGGCATTCAAGAATGTAAGGTGCTTCCGGTTCAGGCATCAGCGGGACGCCGGAATAGGAGATGAACTCCTTTCGCACCATCCTGGTAAATTCGGCTTCGAAGCCCAGGCTGGAGGACGGGCTTTCCACCAGAGAAATGGCCAGGCCGGTAATGCCGGAAACTGCCGGGCCTGCAGGCGCTCCGGGCGAACTGATGCTGTAGCCGCACCCCACCGTAAAGAAGGTGATAAGCAGTGCACATAACAGGTTTTTTAGAATAGGAGGAAGTTTCATATTTCCCATCAAACCGCCCCTTCACACAACAACGTTCACCAGCTTCCCCTGAACGACAATTACTTTACGAACCGTTTTGCCGTCCGTAAACTGCCTGACTCGTTGATCAGCCAGCGCCGATTCTTCCAGTTCATCATCTCCCCAGGAAGAAGGCACCTCTATCCTGTTCCTTACCTTGCCGTTCACCTGAAGAACCACAAGGCGTTTTTCGGTCGCAAGAGCATCCTCGCTGTAACCGGGCCAGCGATGGAAGAGCAGATTTCCCCGTCCGCCGAGTATTTCCCAAAGTTCCTCTGCGATATGGGGAACAACAGGCGACAGCATAATCACGGTAGTTTCCACTGCGTCCCGCACCACGGCCCAGGCTGTCGCGTCCATGTTTTCAGCGCTACCGGATAGATACTGGTTCGTTTCGTTTACCAGCTCCATAACAGCAGAGATCGCAGTATTGAAGTGGAAACGGTTTTCAATATCGGAAGTGACCCGTTTAATCGTCAAATTGCTTTTTCTGTGCAATTCGGCGAGATCTCCGAAAAGATCGCCGGAACGATCATATGGACTTGCACTGGAAAGACCTTCCAGGTTATCCGTCACCAGCCGCCAGACTCTGTTGAGGAAGCGAAACGCCCCCTCGACTCCCTGATCGCTCCACTCAAGGCTCTTTTCCGGCGGCGATGCAAAAAGGCAGAACAACCTGACGGTATCCGCGCCATAGCGCTCAATCAGCTGCTGAGGGTCCACGACATTTTTCTTGGATTTGGACATTTTTACGGTGTTTCCGATGATAACCGTCTTCCCGCAACGAGTGCAGCGACCTTCGCTCACTTCTTCGGGATAAAGATAACCATGCTCGGGACAGGACTCGGTCTCCTTGCAGACCATTCCCTGGGTCAGCAGATTCGTAAACGGCTCGCTGACCGACAGGTAGCCCAGATCTCTGAGCACCCTGGTGTAGAACCGCGCGTAGAGAAGGTGAAGGATGGCATGTTCTATCCCGCCGATATATTGATCAACCGGCATCCAGTATCTGGTTTTTTCTTTGTCGAGCGGCCCCTCATGGTAATCGGGGCATGCATAGCGATCGAAATACCATGAAGACTCGACAAATGTATCCATCGTATCGGTTTCCCGTCTTGCAGGCCTCCCGCAGCGGGGGCAGTCGGTCTGGTGGAAAACGGGCTCATGAGGCAGCGGCGAGGTCCCGTTGGGTCTCATTTCCAGGTCAAGCGGCAACACGACCGGCAGCTGATCCTCCGGCACCGGCACGGCCCCGCATTGCTCACAATAGACGATAGGTATCGGTGTCCCCCAGTAGCGTTGCCTGGAAATGCCCCAGTCCCGGAGCCGGTAGGTAACCGTTTTCGTACCGAAACCGTGCTCGTCGAGATATTCCGCGATCCTGTCCATGGCCGCACGGTTGTGCATGCCATTGAACGGACCCGAATTAACCAGGATGCCGTCTTCGATATAGGCCTCGGTCATCGTGGCTTCGTCAATCGTTCGATCCTCCGGGCTGATTACAACGCGAAGCTTGAGACCGTATTTTTCGGCAAAATCGAAGTCACGCTGGTCATGCGTGGGAACCGCCATGATGGCCCCGGTCCCGTAATCGAACAATACGAAATTTGCGACAAAAATGGGGATCCGCTCTTCGGTCACCGGATTGATGCAGTACCTGCCGGTGAACACCCCCTCCTTCTCGGCAAAGTCGGCGGTCCTCATGTACCGGTCCATCTTCATGGTACGCTCTATAAAATCAAGCACTTCACGTTCCTGTGGCAAGCCTTTGATCATTTCCTTGACCAGCGGATGTTCAGGGGCGAAACACATGAAAGTGGCGCCGAAAATGGTATCCTGCCGGGTCGTGAACACCTCGACCACCTGATCACCGTCTGCAAGCGGAAAACGTATCAATGCCCCGTAACTCTTCCCGATCCAGTTTTTCTGCATCGTCAATACGCTTTCAGGCCAGCCGGGCAGTTTGTCGCAATATTCCAGGATTTCTTCAGCGTAATCGGTGATCTTCAAAAACCAGCTGTCCATTTCCTTGATGGAAACTTCGGTGTCTGTATGCCGCCAACAGCAACCGTTTACAACCTGCTCGTTCGCAAGAACGCTCTGGCATTTTTCACACCAGTTCACAAAGGTGCGTTTCTTGTAAGCAAGCCCTCGTTCGTACATTTTCAGGAAGACCAGCTGTTCCCATCTGTAATATTCGGGATCGCAGGTCGCGAGCTCCCGATCCCAGTCATAGCTGAAACCCATTCGCTTCAGCTGGAACTTCATCGCGGAAATGTTGTCGTAGGTCCACCTCGCCGGGTGAATGCCGTTTTCTATCGCAGCGTTTTCCGCCGGCATCCCGAAGGCATCCCAGCCCATCGGATGGAGCACATTTTTTCCACACATCCTTTTATAGCGGGCAACCACGTCCCCGATCGTATAGTTTCGGACATGCCCCATGTGAATTTTCCCCGAAGGATAAGGGAACATTTCCAGAAGGTAGTATTTTTCCTTCGATGGATCTTCGGAAACCTTGAACGCGCCTTCCTTATCCCATACCGACTGCCACTTCGTTTCCACTCCCTGTGGATCATACTTCATCATCGTCATCCTGTTGATTTGTCGATTAATAAAATTCCGCCGCACTCAATCTTCCATTCCGTCGACAACTTCCCCTGTCAAGCCGCCTTCGGTGGTCAGCATCGCAAGTATCCTGTCGAGTACACCGTTTATAAAGGAGGAAGAATCGTCCCCGCCGTAGATTTTCCCGATTTCGACAGCCTCGTCGATCGACACCCTGGGCGGAATGTCATCCCTCCATCCAATTTCGAAAACAGCAACCTTGAGTATGCTCCGGTCCACCAGCGGCATACGTTCCAGCCGCCAGTGGTCGGAAGCACCTGTGATCAATCGTTCGATTTGCGTAGAATGTTCCACCACGCCTGATATCAGTTCGCGTGCAAAGCCTCCCAGGCGGCGGGATGCACCGAAATGCTCCAATACAAGTTCCAGTACCTCGTCGACCTCGCCGCCGTTTATCGCCATGTGAAACAGCACCTGAACGGCAAGTTCACGGGATCCCCTGCGTTTCCCCATGACTTCCATACCTCGCGCCGGCACCCTTTTTTAACCGGCCGGCGTCCCAATTCGTTCACCGGAGCTGTTTGAAGAGATTTGCCATTTCCACTGCCGCCACCGCGGCTTCGAAGCCCTTGTTTCCTGCCTTCGAGCCGGACCGTTCGATCGCCTGCTCAAGGGTATCGGTGGTCAATACTCCAAAGGTAACAGGTATGCCTGATTCCAGCGCGACCGACGCTACACCCTTGGAAACTTCCGCAGCCACATAATCGAAGTGAGGGGTGGAACCCCGCACGACCGCGCCCAAACATACCACCGCATCATAGGTCCCACTCAAAGCGCATTTTTTTGCGGCTGCAGGAATTTCGAAAGCTCCCGGCACCTTTACCACGGTGATGTTTTCGTCCACGGCGCCATGGCGTATCAATGCGTCCATCGCCCCTTCCATCAGCCTTGCGCTCATGAAATCGTTGAATCTGCTCACGATCAGCGCGAACCGAAGTCCTTCAGCCGCCAGCATTCCTTCGAGTATTCTGCCCATTGTCTACCTCTCACTCAAATTTTTAATTATATGGCCAAGTTTTTGACACTTGGTCATGAGATACTTCAAGTTTTCCGGACGAGGCTCGCATTCTATGGGCACCCGTTCTGTAATCTGAAGGCCATAACCCTCAAGCCCGACCATTTTTTTCGGGTTGTTGGTCATCAGCCGCATTTTCCGAACACCCAAACTTACAAGCATCTGGGCCCCGACGCCATAATCTCTCATGTCAGCTAGAAAACCCAGTTCTTCGTTGGCCTCCACCGTGTCCAGCCCCCGGTCCTGCAACGCATAAGCCTTTAATTTATTGGCAAGGCCGATGCCCCTGCCCTCCTGGTGAAGATACAAAACAACTCCCATACCCTCCTGGTGAACCATTTCCATCGATGTTCTGAGCTGCTCGCCGCAATCGCAGCGGTAGGATCCGAAAACATCCCCGGTAAGACATTCGGAATGTACCCGGACCAGGATCTCTTTTTCAGGATCCAGCGGTCCTTTTACGAGCGCCAGGTGCTCATAGTCGTCGATATCGTTTACGAAAGCAACGGCCTTGAAATCTCCGTAAGGCGTAGGCAGCATAGTCTCAGCCACCTGGTGCACAAAGCTCTCGTTATGCATCCGGTAGGCAATGATATCCGCTACGGAAGCGATCTTGAGCCCGTGAATCTCGGAAAAACGTTCGAGATCAGGCAGCCGTGCCATGGTACCGTCTTCGTTCATTATTTCGCAGATAACAGCGGCCGGCTTCAAACCGGCAAGACGGGCCAGGTCCACCGATCCTTCGGTCTGGCCGGTCCTGAACAAAACTCCTCCCCTCCTTGCCCGCAAAGGGAAAACATGCCCCGGTTGTACCAGGTCTTCCGGTCTCGCGTCATCGGCGACCGCCGTCAAAATGGTATGGGCCCTGTCCGCCGCGGAAATACCGGTGGAGACCCCGCTTCTAGCCTCTATGCTCACGGTGAAAGCAGTATTAAAACGGGACCGGTTGTCGTAGACCATCAATGGAAGCTTCAATCGATCCACTACATCCGGGCTCATCGCAAGACATATCAAACCCCGTCCGTGCTTCGCCATAAAGTTTACGGCCTCAGGTGTCACCTTTTCAGCGGCGATCGTCAGGTCGCCTTCGTTCTCCCGGTCCTCATCGTCGACCAGGATAATCATCTTGCCCTCGCGTAAATCTTCGAGCACATTTTCAATTTTTTCGATAGCCATCGCTTTTCCAATCGTTCAAGATTTCAGTAACGTCTCCAGCCTGTCTCCATCGGGACCATCCCCGTTTGCAGAATTGGACAGGGACACAAATTTTTCCACATATTTCCCGACCAGATCAGTCTCTATGTTAACCCTGCTTCCTGTCCTCTTCGAAAGAAGCGTGGTCCCGCTCCCGGTCTGGGGAATAACATTGACTTCAATGAACTTCGGGCCGCACCTGTTCACGGTCAGGCTCACACCGTCCACCGCAATCGACCCTTTTTCAATAACATAGCGGAAAAGATTCCCGGGTATTTCAAGTCTTATATTCCATGATTTATGTCTCGGAAATCTACCGGCAACAATCCCGATGCCGTCTACATGCCCCTGCACCAGGTGGCCGCCCAGCCGGTCGGACAGTTTGAGCGCGCGTTCCAGGTTCACTTCATCCCCGCTGCGAAGAAAACCGAGCGTTGATCTGGAAAGAGTCTCGGCAGACACATAAACATCGAACGAACCTGGCGCCGCTGCCGTGATCGTCAAACAAACACCATCGACGGCCACACTCTCTCCAACGACAACTTCCCCTGCATTGAAGCGTGGCTTTACAGTCAGGTGCATATCCCCGCCATCACGTCTTAAAGCCTTTATAATCCCTGTGCCCTCGATCAATCCGGTAAACATGTCTTCCACACCCTATCGATCCCTGTCACCCTGCAAAGGCCGCTGCATCCTTCTTTGGAAGGCCGGGCCTTCGATCCGGATACTCCGGGTACCCCACAGTCAAAACGTCATTATCGATTCGCCTTACCCGGAGGTCTTTCAATTTCAGGCAACGACGGATCTCGTCGGCGCCGGGTCCGAAGGCCATCGGAACGCCATCGCTCCCCCCAAGCAGGAGGGGGGCCCGGAAAATATAAACCTTGTCTATGAGACGTTCCCGCAGCATAGAACCCAATAAACGCGCGCCGCCTTCCACAAGGACGTTAACAACCTCCCGCGCGGCCAATATACCCAAAAGAGCGCCTATGTCAATGCCGTCCGGACCTTCAGGGCATTCCACCAAC
This sequence comes from Desulfobacteraceae bacterium, assembly GCA_011048855.1. Next base: position 7,064 of record DSCZ01000003.1, read on the forward strand.
TCTACCCCGGCGTCGCTGAATTCACGGCGACGAACCCTCGGCGCGCCTTTTCCGACAGCTATAATCGTACGTTCAGGGTCGCCACAGGCGACAACGGCGGCTTCTTTCGGTGTTCTAAGATTCGAATCCACTATGACTCTGTAAGGCTGTGGGTTCGCGCGTCGAACCGCGCGTACTGTAAGCCGAGGATTGTCGGCCAGCACCGTCCCCACCCCGACCATAACCACGTCGACCCGGTCTCTCAGGCGATGGACCAAATGCCGGGAGCGCTCTCCGGTTATCCATTTACTGTCGCCGGAAACCGTGGCCGTAAAACCGTCCAGTGTCATGGCCGTCTTGGCGGTCACCATCGGGGCACCAGTGGTCACAAATTTAACAAAAGCTTCGTTCAGCCTGCAACACTCTGCCTCAAGCACCCCTTCCCGAACCTCGACGCCCTGTCTCCTGAGCTTTTCACATCCCCCTCCTGCCACCCTGGGATTGGGATCTCTCATGCCCACAACCACGCACCCCAAACCACTCTCCAGGATGGCCTCGGTGCACGGAGGAGTTCTTCCATGGTGATTGCAGGGCTCAAGCGTCACGTACATCGTAGCTCTTTCCGCTCTCTTTCCGGCACGGGCGAGGGCTTCGATCTCCGCGTGAGGTTTGCCCGCAGCCCGGTGATAACCTGCAGCCAGCACTTCCCCGTCTTTCACGATCACTGCGCCCACCGTGGGATTGGGTGAGGTTCGCCCCAGCCCCCTGCGAGCCATTGCAAGTGCACGCCTCATAAATCGTTCATCCGCCACCGCCTGATCGGTTTTCATTGCTCGTCTCCGTCATGGACCATTTCCACCCGGCGCCGATCAGGATCTCCTTCTTCGTTCCTTGAACTCAGAATATCCTGCAGCTCATCCATGAACTCGCTTATATCCTTGAACTGACGGTAAACGGACGCGAACCGGACATAGGCCACCTCGTCCCACTCACGGAGCTTTCCTATCACCCTCTCTCCGATCTCCGTGCTTTCGACTTCCTTGCGCCCAAGTTCCTGGAAATAAAGCTCAAGAGAGTCGACGAATTCATCTATGCTCGTCACGCTTATCGACCTCTTCTGGCATGCCATCCGCATTCCCCGTGAAATTTTGCCACGGTCGAAAGGCTCCCTGCGCCCGTCTTTTTTCACCACCATGGGAAGAACTTCCTCCAGTTTTTCATAAGTGGTGAACCTGCGCCCGCATTGAACGCAACGGCGACGTCTCCGTATGGCGCGGCTGTCTTTGCTGAGCCTGGAATCGATCACCTTATTGTCGATCTCACCGCAATACGGACATTTCATTTTTTCCACCTCACGAGCCGTATGTCGGCTTCCTCGAGCATTTCCAGCGCAAGGGGATCATCATATGGGTTAAGGAAAAAAATTTCGGCGATCCCGGCATTGATGAGCATCTTGGAACAGATTACACAGGGCTGGTCCGTACAGTAAAGCGTCGAGCCTGCAATCGAGATCCCATGGTAGGCGGCTTGTATTATGGCATTCTGCTCTGCATGAAGACCCCGGCACAGCTCGTGTCGCTGCCCGGACGGGACGGAAGTGTTTTGCCTCAGGCAGCCGGTTTCTTCACAATGCCTGATGCCCGCAGGAGCACCGTTGTATCCTGTGGCGAGAATACGCCTCTCCTTGACGAGCACAGCCCCCACGTGACGCCGCAGGCATGTGGACCGCGTAGCCACCAGTTCGGCGATAGACATGAAATACTCATTCCAGGAAGGTCGCACCACAAAGAAATTCCTCCCCTCAACTTTGAAAAAAGGCGGGCACAGCGGCTTGAACCCGGTGTCTTCGGGTACCCTGTTTCAAAGGCGACGAGGGGGTTCTATCATGTCGACACGCTTCTTATGCCGGCCCCCTTCAAAGGAGGTATCCAGAAACAGGTCCACCATCTCAATTGCGAGACCATCACCGATAACTCGGCTCCCGAAGGCCAGGATATTGGCATCGTTGTGCATTCTGGCCATTTTGACCGTGTAGAGGTTATGGCACAACGCAGCACGCACCCCCGGCTGCTTGTTGGCTGTTATACTCATGCCGATACCGGTGCCGCAGATAAGCAGGGCCCTGTCGTACCGGCCCTCGGCAACCCCGAGCGCCGCGTGATGGGCCACCACCGGGTAATCCGAGGACTCGGCGCCATGAACCCCGATATCTTCAATCTCTATTCCTTCACGTCCATTCAGATGATCGATGCATGTCTTTTTTAATTCAAAACCCGCGTGATCGGACCCCACAGCCAGTTTAACCATTTCACCGTTTTTCCGGTTATCATTCATCGTTATAAGCCTTCAACAAAATACATGCATTGGTCCCACCGAACCCGAAGGAATTACTTAAAGCGATGCGGACATCTGCTTTTCTGGCCTCATTAGGCACATAGTCCAGGTCGCATTCAGGATCCGGCGTTTCATAATTGATGGTAGGAGGTATGATTCCCCGATAAATCGTCAAAGCCGTAAAAATCGCCTCCACACCGCCGGCCGCCCCCAGAAGATGACCGGTCATCGATTTCGTGGAACTGACCGCAAGTTTATTTGCATGTTCGCCGAACACCTTCTTTATTGCAACGGTCTCCGATAGATCGTTCAAGACCGTCGACGTTCCGTGAGCATTGATGTAATCAACGTCCTCAGGTTTAAAACCGGCGCTTTCCACCGCCATTTTGATACAACTGACGGCACCGACACCATCCGGATCGGGCGCAGAGACATGGTATGCGTCACCGCTGAGCCCGTAACCACCAACTTCTGCGTATATACGAGCGCCTCTTTTCAGAGCCGAACCCAGTTCCTCGAGCACGAGGATGCCTGCGCCTTCGCCGATTATGAAACCGTCTCGATCCTGTTCGAACGGACGAGAGGA
>DSCZ01000004.1 GCA_011048855.1 Desulfobacteraceae bacterium
AACCTGGGTAGGGACCCTGAAATCCGGTACACTCCTTCAGGGGTGCCCGTGGCCAGTTTCAGTGTTGCAACATCCGATGAGTGGAAGGACAAGGACACAGGGGCGAAACAGGAACGAACCGAATGGCACAGGATTGTTGCATGGCGCGGTCTGGCCGACGTGTGCGGCAAATATCTTCGTAAAGGCAGCCAGGTCTACATTGAAGGCAGAATCCAGACCCGATCCTGGGAAGACAGGGACGGTGTGCAGCGTTATACCACGGAAATTGTAGCCCAGAACATGCTGATGCTCGGATCACCCATGAAACAGGAACGATCGCAGGATTCCAGCGGAGGATATCGAAATGACGAACCGGCGGCTATACCCGAAGACGATATTCCCTTCTGATTGCTTTTCAAGTTTTTGAATCCGGTTTTTCTTCGTCGTTTTCGCTGGAAGGCTCAATTTCATCTACTGGTTCCTTGGCAGCCTTTTTGAAATTTTTGATCCCTTTACCGATCCCGCTGCCTATTTCCGGCAATTTACCCGCTCCGAATATTATCAGGATAATGATCATAATTATGATCAATTCCGGCATGCCTAAACCAAACATCAAACTTCCTCCATTTCCCGGTGCTGCAGCAGGGACCTTTTCACCCCTTGTTGTTTATCGGAGCGCAGCCGCCCGCTCAACCGTTCACCTGCAGAACGAATTCATCAGTTGCTTGAACTCTTCCGAATCTATAAAACCCCTGATCGAGCGTTGGTATCCGATCCAGGAGGACCACAAAGCCATCCATTCTTTGTTGTGCCAGAAACATTCGGACACCCGTTTTTTTTCAAACGCAGCCTTATAATCATCGAAGTCGGTCCTGCAACTCTCACACAGCACGAATTCGAGATCCTCAAATCCGGAAGTTTTCATATCCCCGCTGTCGACCCGGCATCCGCACATCGCACACCTGAGCCGGCACGAAGTGCATTGCACCAGTTTGCGCAATGCCTGAACCTTCCGTGTTTTGTTTTCGAGCTCGCGTCGCCGCCGCCTGGTTTGAAGGAGGTCCTCTATGTTCAATAAATTATCCATGGCGATATCCACCTCCGCACTATGGACAAAACTTTTTATACTTGAACAGCTTAGACCTCAATGCTAGCACCGGTGAACGCAAGAGTCAACAATCTGCACCGTGCCTTGGATCTTTCAATTCCCACCGGATCCCGTCATGATAGATTTCACGGTGCTGCCGAGTGTCGGTAAGTCGAGGCATACCGTGATCCCTGCGTCTTTCATCGACCTGATCTTCTCTTCCGCTCCCCCCTGGCCCCCGGAAATTATTGCACCTGCGTGTCCCATTCGTTTCCCGGGCGGGGCGCTTCTCCCGGCGATGAAGGATACAACCGGTTTATCGAAGTTTTTGATTATATACGCTGCAGCCTGTTCTTCTGCGTTGCCGCCGATTTCTCCAACCAGAACCACCCCGTGAGTTTGATCGTCCACACGAAACATTTCCAGGAGGTCAATAAAACTGCTTCCAACGATCGGATCACCTCCGATGCCGATGCATGAGCTTTGTCCTAAACCTTCGCGGCTGAGCTGATCGACGACTTCATAGGTAAGCGTCCCGCTTCGGGATATCACCCCGATGTTCCCGGGCCGGTGAATAGGCCCGGGCATTATCCCAACCTTCGTTTTACCGGGGGAGATGACGCCGGGGCAGTTGGGGCCTATAAGAATCGACCCTCGCTCTTTCACGACTTCAACGACTTTCAATGCATCGAGAACCGGGATTCCTTCGGTGATGCATATGATCAACCGGATCCCCGCCGCTGCAGCTTCCATGACCGCATCGGCGGCGAATGGCGGCGGCACGAATATGCATGAGGTGTTGACCTGTTCGGACTCCACGGCTTCGGCGACGGTGTTGAATACCGGAACGCCGCCAGCGTTCCGCCCGCCCTTGCCTGGAGTCACTCCTGCCCGGACCACCGTTCCGTATTCAATCATGCGTGCGGTGTGAAACATTCCCTCGCGGCCGGTCATACCCTGCACGACGACCCTTGTGTCTTCGTCTGCAAGAATGCTCATTGTAAGTCCTCCATTCTAATTTTCGCCAACCACTTCTTGAACAAGTGCCGCGGCTTCGGCCAGATCCCCGGCAACGCGGAATCTGAGTCCGCTTTCCTTCAAAATTGCGGCGCCTTCTTCGGCATTTGTTCCGCGGAGCCTTACGATCATCGGAAGGTCGACGGATACTTTTGAAGCGGCCGAACAAACTCCTTTTGCGAGTAGGTCGCAACGCAGAATACCGCCGAAAATATTTATCAGGACAGCTTTGACGTGTTTATCGGAAAGAATGATTTCCAGTCCCCTGCCGATTTTTTCTTCACCTGCTCCACCGCCGACATCCAGGAAATTCGCAGGGCTGGCTCCCGCAGCCTGGATTACATCCATCGTGGCCATGGCCAAACCTGCACCGTTTACCATGCAGCCGACCGAACCATCGAGCCGGATATAGCTGAGGTCGAATTCGCCGGCTTCTCTCTCGAGCGGATCCATCTCTTCATAATCATAGATGGATGCCAGTTGCTTTTGACGGAAAAGGGCGTTGTTGTCCACATCAAGCTTTGCGTCCGCGGCGACTATGCGCCCGGAAGAGGTTGTTACCAGGGGATTGATTTCCACCAGGGAACAATCGCAGGAGATGAAAAGATTGTAGAGATTTCTGATCGCCTCCCCAATCTGCCTGATGACGCCTGCCTCTGGAAGAGGTTCAATCCTGTAGGCGATATTCCTCGTTTGATAGGGCATCCACCCGAGTGAAGGATCGACATGCTCCCTGAAAATCAATTCCGGGGTCGAAGCCGCCAGAGCCTCGATATCCATTCCACCCGAAGGGCTGAAAATTACAATCGGGCGGCCGGCCGAACGATCAATCGTTACACTGAGATAAAACTCTCTTTCAATGGCGAGGCCTTCCTCCAGAAGCACTTTTCTTACAACGGCGCCTTCGGGTCCGGTTTGGTGAGTTACCAGCCTTCCACCGAGCAGTCGAGAAATGGCGGAAACTGCTTCATCCTTTGAACTCACAAGTTGAACACCCCCGGCTTTTCCTCTTCCCCCGGCGTGCACCTGTGCCTTGACGACCCAGGGCGGGGATGAGTTCATCGATTGGATTTTTTCCACGGCACTTTTCTCATCAGTGATCAAAACACCGGCCGGAACGGGTATGTTCCATTTGTTGAACAGTTCCTTGGCTTGGTATTCATGAAGCTTCATGTTTTTTTGCCTCCATTCAGGCTTGTTTGATGTCCGGAGCACCCGGCGAAATAAAAATTTTTTCCCGAAAATATAAAAGTTCAGCTATTGATTCCTTTATGTCTTCAAGGGCCAGGTGAGCCTTCTTTTTGGGGTAAGGTTCAAGGTTGGGATACCAGCGGCGTGCAAGCTCTTTTACCGAACTGACATCGATTATACGGTAATGAAAAAACGCTTCCAGCTCAGGCATGTGCTTCGCTAGAAACCGCCTGTCCTGCCATATGGAGTTACCGCAAAGCGGGCACTCTCCTGCGTTGCAGTACCCTGCTAGGAATGCAATGGTTTCGATTTCGGCGGCTCTTGTATCGGTGGTCGATTCCAAGACCCTGTCAAGGAGTCCGGAGGCAGAATGGTGGGTCCTGCTCCATTCTTCCATGCCGGTCAAAACGTACCGGGGATGCTGTATGGCGATAATCGGTCCTTCAGCTAATATATGAAGGTCGGCATCGGTGACAATTGACGCCATTTCAATAATGACGTGTTTTTCAGGATCGAGACCGGTCATTTCCAGGTCCATCCATATAAGATTTTTTTCCAAATATAAATCCCCTTGAATTGGTTGAGGCCAGCGATCCACGACCGATAGATCGTTATCATTCCTTACCAGATACCATGGAGTCAAGAGCAGAGGCCAAAAAAAATTCAAAACCTTGATTTTGCCTTTAACGGTCGATAGAATCTTTTCCACCCTCGACTTAAATTGGAGGGCCTCGTAACAAGCCGTCTCCCCGTTGGATAACGGGGTGGAAGTTTTCTGCAACTAGCTGGAATAACTGGATTCCAAACGCAGTTGAGCCCGGGTTTATTCGGGGCCGGAATGACGGCTGAATTACTTTTCACGACGCCGTCAAATTTATTGCTGGATGCAGCGGCAAACACAAACGGGAAACATGTTTTTTGTGGTGTTTTTTGAATTTTTATCTTGCATTTCGTCCTGTTATCGTCTAAAAGTACTTGAATTTCCAGCGGGCGTTGCTGGAGTCGGCCATGACGCAGGGAAGGTGGTCGGCGGAAAATGCGGCGGTCGGCGTATATGTTGTTTTGCCGGCGGGTTGAGCCGGCTGTTCTGATCCGTTAGGCATCCGAGAGGGCGGGATGGCCGCTTTGGTGCCTTTTTTTATTTTATGGGTGTTCAAATGGCCTTGATTTCGGTTGCTTTGAAGGACGGTTCACCGCAAGAACTGGAGTCCCCGATAACCGCGCTGGAAGCCTTGAAACAGTTAAAAGTGAAAAGGCTTGGAAAAATCGCGGCGGTTCGGGTCAACGGTACCATGAAGGATGTTTCCATGATCATAGATGGGGACGCCGAATTAGACCCGGTTTATCTTGATTCTGAAGAAGGTGTCGAGATTCTTCGACACAGCGCCTCACATGTTATGGCGATGGCGGTGAAGGAGATTTTTCCGGGGGTCAAAGTCACGATAGGGCCTGCGATCGAAAACGGCTTTTATTATGATTTCGATTATGAGCGTCCTTTCAAAGATGAAGATCTGGCGTTGATCGAAGAGAGAATGAAGGAAATCATCAAGGCCGATCTGCCTTTCAGCCGAATTGAAATGAGCAAAGAGGATGCGGTTGCCTTTTTTGCCGGTCAGAAAGAAAACTACAAGGTCGAGTTGATAAACGAACTTGACGTCGATTGGGTTTCACTTTATTCGCAGGGTGATTTCACTGATCTGTGCCGCGGCCCCCATCTCCCTTCAACGGGCTTGATAAATGCATTTAAATTGACAAAAACAGCGGGTGCCTACTGGCGAGGCGATGAAAATCGTCCTATGTTGAGCCGGATCTATGGAATTGCCTTTGCCGATGTCAAGGAGCTGAAAGCTTATCTTCACAGGCTTGAGGAAGCCCGGCGACGAAACCATGCCAGACTGGGCCCTCAACTCGATCTTTTCAATACCTACGAAGAAGTTGGCTCCGGTATGATCGTATGGCATCCGAAAGGCAGCATGCTACGATTTCTGCTTGAGGATTTCGAAGTCAAAGAACACCTCAAGCGTGGATATGAACTGGCGAGGGGTCCCCAGATACTCAAAACCGAGCTTTGGAAAAAATCCGGGCATTTCGAAAATTATCGCGAAAATATGTATTTTACAGAAATAGACGGGCAGTCTTACGGAATAAAACCCATGAACTGCCTCGCTCATATGCTTATTTATGGCTCCAGGATACGGAGTTACAGGGATTTGCCGAAGCGTTACTTCGAGTTGGGGACCGTGCACCGGCACGAACGGTCGGGTGTGCTTCATGGACTGCTTCGCGTAAGAGAGTTCACCCAGGATGACGCCCACATAATCTGCACCCCGGATCAACTGGACGGGGAAATTAAGGGGGTGCTTGATTTTGTTAAGGATATCATGGGGATTTTCGGCTTTGACTACGATCTTGAAATAAGTACACGCCCCGAGAAGTCAATCGGTTCGGATGATGCATGGGAAAGGGCCACAAAGGCGTTGATTAGTGCCATGGAAGACAGTGGACTTCCCTACGACATAAATGCCGGGGATGGAGCTTTTTACGGGCCCAAGATAGATGTCAAACTGCGGGATGCCCTCGGCAGACAGTGGCAATGTGCCACCATACAATGCGATTTTGCTCTTCCCGAAAGATTTGATTTGTTTTATATTGATTCCGACGGTTCAAAACACAGGCCGGCGATGATTCACCGGGTGATTCTCGGGGCCATCGAAAGATTTATAGGTATTTTAATTGAGCATTACGCTGGAGCATTTCCGGTGTGGCTCGCACCTGTCCAGGCGTCTGTCTTGACCGTTACCGATCGAAATACACCCTATGCGGAGACTGTTCTCCGGACCCTGGTGGATAACGAAATCCGGGCGGAGAGTGATTTCCGGAATGAAAAACTGGGATTTAAAATCCGTGAGGCTCAACTTCAGAAGGTGCCGTATATGCTGGTTATTGGCGACCAGGAATGTGAACAGGGCAAGGTTAAGCCCAGGGCACGGGACGGTCGTAATCTTCCGATGATGAGCACCGGAGAGTTTATCGGCCTTGTAACAGAAGACTGCCAGCAAAGGAGGTAGCACCATAGTAAAGAAAGCAGACGAAGTCAGAATCAACGGACAAATTCTGGCGAGGATGGTCAGGTTGATTTCCGCTGACGGAGAACAGTTGGGTATTCAGGGAATTCAGGATGCGTTGAACGCAGCCCAGGAGGCCGGCCTGGATCTCGTGGAAGTAGCTCCCAATTCAGAACCTCCCGTTTGCCGGATCATGGATTACGGGAAGTTCAAATACGAAACCAGCAAAAAGGGTAAGGAAGCCAAGAAGAAAAGCCGATCCTCCCAGCTCAAGGAGATAAAGCTGAGGCCGAATACCGAGGAGCACGACCTGGGGTTTAAAATAAAGAATCTCAGGAAATTTCTGGAAAAGAAGGATCGTGTGAAAGTCACCGTTTTTTTTCGGGGCCGTGAGATGAGCTTTATCCATGTCGGAGTCGATCTGTTGAACAGGGTCGCAGAAGCCGTTTCGGATGTGGGAACAGTCGACCAGGTTCCCACACGGGAAGCACGTAACAAGGTGACTATGGTTATCTTTCCCAAGTAATCAAGACATGTCTCAAGCCTTTTTCAATTTACTTCTCCGGCAGGAAACGGCTTGATTTATGCCGGCCTGCGGGAATGCACAGGCTTACGTTTTTTTTGACGATAAATAATGGAGGATGTTATGCCTAAATTAAAGACCAATCGAGGGGCCGCAAAGAGATTTAAGGTAACAGGTAAGGGAAAGGTTGTAAGGAACAAGGCTTATTCCAGTCATATCCTGACGTCCAAAACAACCAAAAGAAAAAGGCGGCTCAGGAAATCGACACTTGTTCATTCAACTAATATCGGTCATGTGCGAAGGCTGACACCGTATCTATAAAAAAATTACGGCATCTGACATGCCGTCACCGGTTTTTTTTGGACGGTGCATAAAACCACATACAAGTGAGGAAAAGATAATGCCTAGAGTTAAACGAGGTTTTAAAGCCAGGCGGCGCAGGAACAAGGTGTTAAAGGCCGCGAAAGGATTCAGGGGTGGACCCGGCAAGCAGTTCAAGGCCGCAAAAATTGCGGTTGCAAGAGCGGGAAACTACGCTTATCGAGACCGTAAAGTGAGGAAAAGGGAGTTCAGAAGCCTCTGGATTATGCGGATCAACGCTGCGGCTAGAGAGCATGGAATGTCCTACAGCAGGCTCATGGGAGGATTGAACGCTGCAGGCGTTACGGTGGACAGGAAAATGCTTGCTGAACTGGCGGTGAGAGAGCCGCAGGCATTTTCCCGGGTCGTTGAGATGGCTCAATAAAGGGCGGCCGGCTGTCGGGCTGTAATATGAAAAAAAAACTTATAGAACTGGAAAATAGGGCGGCAGAGGCCCTTGATACCATTCGGGACTCCGCGTCACTTGAAGAATTCAGGATAGCTTATCTCGGCAAGAAGGGTGAGTTTACCGCTGTGATGCGCATGCTCGGAACCGTCGATCCGGCCGAGCGGCCGGCGTTGGGTAAGCTGGCCAATAAAGTCAAAGGTAGGATTGCTGCCCGTTTCGACGAGGTCAAAAGCAAACTGGCCGAACGTGAAGCCATCCGAAAAAAACCCGTGGTTGACGTGACGCTGCCAGGGCGGAGACCGTTGCGAGGGCACCTCCATCCGTTGACGCAGGTGCTTTCCGACATATGCCGGATTTTCGAAGGAATGGGCTTCAGCGTGGTCACCGGGCCTAATGTTGAACTTGATTATTATAATTTCGAAGCGCTCAACCTGCCAAAGGACCATCCGGCCAGGGATATGCAGGATACCTTCTATATATCCGACGACGTGGTGCTCCGAACCCATACCTCCCCGATACAGATAAGAGTGATGGAAAAACAGAGCCCGCCCGTGGCTGTCATTGCACCCGGAAAGGTTTACCGTCGTGACTCAGATGTATCCCACACGCCTATGTTTCACCAGGTGGAAGGACTGCTTGTGGACCGAGACGTGACAATGGGCGATCTCAAAGGCACTCTCACCGGTTTTGTCCATCAAATGTTCGGAGTCAATACCGAGCTGCGTTTCAGGCCCAGCTTTTTCCCGTTCACCGAACCAAGTGCTGAAGTGGACATACGTTGTGTTATATGCGGCGGCGGGGGATGCAGGACGTGCGGAGGCACAGGCTGGCTGGAGATACTCGGTTCCGGAATGGTTGATCCTGCGGTTTTCGACTTTGTTGATTACGATCCTGAAAAATATTCCGGTTTTGCTTTCGGGATGGGAGTCGAACGCATCGCCATGCTGAAATACCGGATAGACGATATACAGCTTTTTTTTAAAAACGAGTCCAGATTCCTGCGACAGTTCTAACCAGAGCCGCATTTTGATGTGGGACATAAAAATATTTTCGGGCTTTGCTGATGAAAGTCAACTATAACTGGCTGAAGGATTTTGTGGATATCCGGATGGATCCGGAGCAACTTGGCGAACTGCTTACGATGGCGGGCCTTGAAGTGGATTCGATAGAACCGATCGGCGAATCGCTCGGCCGGATCGTGGCCGCCCGTATAATGAGAGTCAGGCCTCATCCCGGGGCTGACCGTCTCAAACTTTGTGACGCCGACACAGGCGAAGAGACGTTCCAGGTGGTTTGCGGTGCGCCGAACCTTGAAGAGGGCCGTCTCGCTCCGTTTGCAGGCCCCGGCGTGCTTCTTCCGGGCGGCATGGAGATTCGTGAGTCCAGGATCAGGGGGGAGAGATCCTGCGGCATGCTGCTTGCCGAAGATGAGCTGGGGTTGACAAGCGACCATGAAGGGTTGATGATTCTTGATGATGATGTGGCTCCTGGAACCCCCCTTGACTCAATACTGCCGTTTCCGGACTGGGTTTTCGAAGTATCTGTAACTCCAAACCGTCCGGACTGGACTTCGGTTGTCGGAATAGCCAGGGAGATAGCAGCGGTTACCGGTTCAGAACTGCGAATTCCCGACTTTGATCTTGAAGGAACCGGACCGCCTATATCCTCGCTGGTGGAGGTTGACATTGACGACCCAGAAGGCTGCCCCAGGTATTGTGCCGGTATGGTGCAGGGAATCAAGCTGGGACCAAGCCCATTCTGGTTGAGATACAGGCTTCATGCCTGCGGTATAAGAGCTATAAACAATGTCGTGGATGCGACGAATTACGTGCTCCTTGAAACCGGCCAACCTCTCCATGCTTTCGACTATAAGCGAGTTTCCGGAAGCCGCATAATCGTGCGCCGGGCCGAGGAGGGTGAGCGATTTACGACACTGGACGGTGAAACGAGGGCGCTCACCGGTGAAACACTCATGATCTGCGACGGTGCACGCCCGGTTGCGGTCGCGGGAATAATGGGGGGGCTCAATTCGGAAATTTTTGCAGGTACGAGTGATGTACTTCTGGAGAGCGCATATTTTGACCCGGTGACGATAAGGCGGGGGTCGAGACTTCTCGGACTTTCCACCGAGGCTTCCTACAGGTTCGAACGTGGCGTGGATCCGCAGGGCACGCCGGTCTCTCTCAAGAGGTGCCTCTCCTTGATCGTTTCACTTGCAGGAGGGAAGGTGGCCAGAGGTTTCATAGATGCCTGTCAAGGTTCTTTCGACAGACCGAGGATCGAATTACGCGTTGGGCGGACAAACCGGATACTCGGGACGAATAT
>DSCZ01000021.1 GCA_011048855.1 Desulfobacteraceae bacterium
ATGTAAAACTGCGAAATTATCTGGAAGACGAGTTGGTCAAGCTTTGGAAGACTCTTGGAAGCACCGTGATTTTTGTGACACATAACGTTGAAGAGGCGGTATATGTGGCTGAAAGAATATTGGTCTTGAGCAACAAACCTACCAAAGTTAAAGCAGAGATCTGTGTGGATTTGCCTAGACCGAGAAATATGATAGATCCGGAATTTGTTGATATACGTAGAAAGGTTACCGATTTTATAAGGTGGTGGTAGATTGTTGTTTAATATTTTTGGTTAATCGTTTGATGAAGGAGGTGATACAGGGTAAGGAAATCATATAGGGTAAGTGCTGTTTTCGCGCGACCCGACAGCCAAGTCGCAAAAACAAAAGGGGCCGTGAGCGGTTTTCCCGAAGTATTCGGAAAATCAGAGGATATCAAGGGGAAAACTTTCCTGGTAACCACCGTTTCTTCCGCCCATTATGCGGTGGCCGGTTATCTGGATGTCTTCGGCCTTAAAGACAGCGATGTGGTGGTCAGACACATGGACCAGGCTTCCGCCGTTGCCGCTTTTGAAAAAGGAATCGGTGACTTCGTCTGTTTGTGGGCTCCTTATACTTACCAGGCCGAAGACCAGGGATGGATTGAGGTGGCAAATGTAAATACCGCGGGACGTGCTTTGCCGATCACCTTTATAGGGGATAAGGATTTCTGTGAAAAAAATCCCGAAGTGGTAGCAAAATTCTTACGGGTTATGTTCCGGGGCATCAATAAATTGGCCGATGAAGGTGCTACTGCTGAAAACATTAAACTTTTCCAGAAAATGTACCAGGAATGGGCCGGCATGGAATATACCACCGAACAGGCAAGGAAAGACATTGAAGGCCATCCTGTATGGAAGCATGCGGAGCAGCTGAAACTTTTCGATTCTTCTGCGGGTGAACCTATTTCAGCGATGTGGGAGCGGAAGATTGCCGAGTGGCTGCATGCAAACGGACGTTTGAAAGATGAAGAGCTGGCAAAAGTGGCTAAGGGAGAATGGGGCACCGACAAATTCCTTAAAATGATTAAGATGCCGATTCCAGATTATAAGTAAACCATTTTTTAGGTTGAAGGGCGGATTTGTTTTCGCCCTTCAACTGCTTCTTAAAACCGGATAGAAGGCATTTGAGAGGCTGTTCATGGCATATGAAGCTGTAAAGATAAGGACCCCCTTGATTTTGCGGGTTTTGCCCTTCCTCAGCCTGGCTGCTTTCTTCGGGGGCTGGGAGTTTATCGTTCGAAGCGGCATCGTTCCTTCGACTATGCTTGCGGCTCCCAGCCAGGTGTTCGAGCTTTTCATCCATAAGCTTGGAGATGTCAATCCTGACGGCGCTCTGTTGCATCGGCATGCCTGGGCGAGTTTTCAGGTGGCTCTTACAGGTTATGTGCTGGCTCTTCTGGTGGGAATCCCTCTGGGTCTTCTGATGGGTTGGTTTACGCTTATTCGAGGCCTTTTCAGACCTGTATTTGAATTGATCCGGCCCATTCCTCCTATTGCCTGGATTCCTTTGTGTATTTTTTGGTTCGGTATCGGCTTGTGGGGAAAAGTGTTTATCATCTGGATCGCAGGCATTGTGCCCTGCGTGATCAACGCCTGGGTGGGAGTGAAAATGACCAACCCGACCCTTATTCAGATGGCTCGGACTTACGGCGCCACCGACTGGCAGATATTCACACAGATCTGCATTCCATCTTCACTGCCGATGGTTTTTGGGGCTCTTCAAATTGCCCTTGCCTATTGCTGGACCAACCTTGTGGCAGCCGAACTTTTAGCGGCTGACCAAGGGCTTGGTTTTCTGATCACGATGGGCCGCCGGCTTGCAATGCCGGAAATGGTGGTACTGGGGATGGTTTCTGTTGGTGTGGGTGGGGCGATTATCGGGTTTGTGATCGATCAACTGGAAAAAAGGCTTCTGGCCGGTATCAGGAGGTAGTCTCTTGACATCCCTCTCTCATACAGGAACTCCGGCAAATGAAATTGTTAAGGCCGTCAAGGATCGAAGCCCTTTAAGTTTCAAAAAGGCCGTCACGAACGAATTTTTCCTTTACGTTGTTTCATTGATATTGTTTATTGTCATCTGGCACTGGGTGGCTGCGTTGGGGATACTGGGGCGGTCTTTGGCTACGCCCGCGGAAGTGGTCAGGGAACTTTACCGCTTGACGCAGATTCGGCTGGCCGGCCTGACGCTGTGGGGCCATATCTGGGACAGTGCCCGCCGCATACTTATCGGTTTTTCGATTGCGTCGGCCATTGCCATTCCACTCGGTCTCTTTATGGGTCTGAATCGGTATGTAAGCGCGATCGTCAAACCATTGTTTGACCTTTTGAAGCCAATGCCTCCTATCGCCTGGATCTCGATAGCCATCCTGTGGTTCGGCATTGGAGAGCCTTCCAAGGTTTTTATCATAGTCATCGGTACTTTCGTGCCATGTCTCTTGAATTCCTACAACGGCATTCGTCTGATTGAACCGGAGCTTTACGATGTCGTACGCGTGTTGGGAGGAAAAAGATGGCACGAAATAATCCAGGTCAGCTTTCCTGCTGCGTTCCCGGCTATTTTCGCAGGCTTGCAGATTTCCATGGCCATCGCCTGGACGTGCGTGCTGGCTGCAGAGCTGGTCAGCTCCCGCTCCGGGCTGGGTTGGATTATAATCCGGGGAATGAAAATGACTCGGCCTGAACTTGTCATCGGCGGCATGATAATAATTGCTCTTGTGGCTTTGTCCACCACTCTGCTGATTTCCTGGTTGGAAAAAATTGTCTGTCCCTGGAAACGTGAATTTGAAAAAGACTGATCATGAGAGATAACAAATGCCTGAAAATCAAAAGTCAATACCGAAAATATCCTGCCGGGATATACGGAAGGTATTCATCCAGAAGGGCAAACAGCAGGTTCATGTTTTGGAGGAGGTTTCCCTGGACGTCTACCGTAATGAATTCCTGGTCATTTTGGGGCCGGGGCAATCAGGGAAGAGCACTTTGCTCCGCATCATCGCAGGTCTGGAAACCCCGACGGACGGCAAGGTGGTTCTTGATGGAAAGAGAATTACCGGACCGGGTCAGGACCGTGGCCTTGTCTTCCAGAGTTATATGTTGTTTGCTTGGCGCACGGTCATGGGCAACGTGGAAATGGGACCCAAACTACGTGGTATTGGAAAGAAAGAAAGGCGGAAAATCGCCCAATACTATATCGATCTTGTCGGACTGACCGGGTTCGAAAGGCACTATCCCCATCAACTGAGCGGCGGCATGAAACAACGGGTGGGGATAGCCCGGGCATATGCCAACGACCCGGAGGTGATGCTGCTGGATGAACCCTTCGGGCAACTGGATGCTCAGACCCGCATGTTTATGGAAAGAGAAACGGAACGGATCTGGCAGACTGAAAAGCGAACTGTGATTTTTGTTACCAACAGCATCGATGAAGCTGTTTTCCTGGCCGACCGCATCGTAAGCCTGGAAGGTAAATTGCCCGGGCGCCTGAAAAGTGTCTACGATGTTAACTTACCAAGGCCCAGAGAGCACACGGATATGGAGTTTTTGAAGCTCCGTCAGATGATCGTGGATGATTCGGAATTGATTCTTTGACAATATCGTGCAAAAAGAGTCCAAAACCATATTCGTCAAGTGACCCGGGTTTTGCTTTTTGATACGGTCCGGGCACGCGGGCATCAGGCGGAATCAATGAGGAGGGTAAGAGGGTATGTATGGAATGAACGGTGTTTACCTGGATGTGGATTTGAGTTCGGGGGAAGCCAGGCACGTCACATACGATGAGTCCGTCTACCGGGCCTATCTGGGGGGAAACGGGCTAGGTGCAAAAATTATACGGGATACCGTTCCAATCGATGCCGATCCGCTGGGCCCTGACAATGCAGTGGTTTTCACTGTAGGGCCGCTGACCGACACGCCGCTGTGGGGAGCGAGCCGCGGGCATGTCTGCGGATTTTCCCCTCAAACAGGACTTTTCTTCGATTCCAATTTCGGAGGCAAGTTCGCGACCATCCAGAAACGCACCGGCTTTGATGCTGTTGTAATCAGGGGTAGGGCCGTCGAGCCGGTATATATTTTGGTTACAGAGAAGGGTGCGGAAATAAAGCCGGCCGGATCCCTGTGGGGGAAAACCACGGTGGAAACGATCCGGGAACTGGAGGATAATGAGGGGCCCGGGGCCTCATGTGTGTCCATCGGACCCGCAGGCGAGAACAAGGTTCTTCTCGCAAATATCATCGGGGGCGGCAAGCGCTATGGGGCTGCGGGCCGAGGAGGACTTGGAGCCGCACTCGGAGCCAAACACTTGAAGGCGCTGGTGGTCCGCGGTGAAAAGCGCGTGCCACTCGCCGATCGGAGCCTGCTTACCAGTGTTTTGAAGGAACGCCTTCCGACACTTAAAGCGGCCACCAAGCCTTTTTCAGTTTACGGTACCCCGTTTCTGGTGGATTTGATAAACGGTTTGGGCATGCTCGGCACCAGAAACAACAGCAGGGAAACTTTTCAGTTTGCCGCTTCGCTTAACGGGGAGATGATAAGAGAAAATTACCGTGTCGAGGACACCGCCTGTTTCGGCTGCCCGGTGGGTTGCGGCAAAAATGTCCGGTTGAAGAAAGACGACCCGGCCGGGGTTTCGGTAAAAATGCCCGAGTACGAGAGTATATATGCGCTTGGTCCAATGCTCGAAATCCAGGATGTCGAAGCCGTCATCGCGGCAAACCATATGTGCGATTTGATGGGGATAGACACGATTTCAATTGGTGTTACGATGGCTTTTGTCGCAGAGTGTATTGAGAGGGGAGTCACTGGGGTGGGGGATTTTGAAGAAACCGTTTGTTTCGGCAAAGGAGATGTTTTGCCGGAGTTGATCCAAGCGACGGCATTACGCAGGGGCTTCGGGGCCCACCTGGCCGAGGGCTCGGTGCGTCTGGCCGCGGCTTTCGGGGGAGAGGCGTACAAATATCTTTACGCTGTAAAAGGACTTGAAATCGCCGGCCATTCTGCAAGGGGCCTTCGCAGCATGTCTCTTGGGTATCCGACATCCACACGCGGGGGAAGCCACCACGACGGCAGACCGAAATATGATCTGACCGGGGAAGCCCCGGGTTTCGACGGCCAACCCGAATACATCGTAAAAAATCAGTGTTTCACTGCAGTTGGAGACAGTCTGATTGTGTGTCGTTTCATCGCCGAGCGGGGCATCGGGACCCCTCTCAACGAACATATGGCCTTGATAGCAAGAGCAGGTACCGGCTTTGATATATCTCTCGGGGAGTTGGAAAAAATCGGAGAACGCATATACAACCTGGAGCGCCTGATAAATGTTGAACGAGGTGTGAGCAGAAAAGACGATGTGCTTCCATCCAGGGCCATGCATGAGCCGATACCCGATGGTCCCGCCGCCGGGCGTTTCTGCCCGCCGGAGGAACTCGACCGAATGCTGGACCGTTTCTATTCACTGCGCGGGTGGAGCAAAGAAGGCATACCCGAAGTTTGGAAGCTTCAAGAACTGGGCCTTGATTAAGTTGCATATATAGTGTGCTGGTCGGGATTCATCCGCCGGAGCTTCAGGATTTCAGCCACTTTTGTAAACGATTTTATATAGTTCAATAATTTCCTTTTTTGTTGCCTGCCTGGGGTTGTTTCCCGGGCTCCCGCTTGCTATGGCAGCCTCGGCCATCTTCGGTGCCAGCTCTTCGAGCTTACTCTCCTCGACCCCCAGTTCACCCAGGGATGGGATCTGAACATCACTTACAAGTTCATTTATGGTCTCGGCTGCGACCATGGCTGCTTCCATTGGTGTTAGACCTTCTACATCCTCCCCCATGGCCAGGGCGATGTCCGCATAGCGTTCCGGATTGCCGAGGAGGCTGAATTCAGTGACGGGGCCGAGAAGGGCTGCGTTCGACATTCCATGAGGCACATGAAAATATGCCCCGATCGGGCGGGACATACCGTGGACAAGGGCTACGGATGAATTGCTGAAGGCGATCCCGGCCTGGAGCGCCCCCATCATCGTTTTTTCCCTGGCTTTGATATTGCCGCCGTTGGCCCAGGCCTGCCTGAGATTGCCTGAAATGAGTTCTATCGCAGAAAGAGCGAACAAATCACTCATAGGCTGGGCTTTCAACGAGACGTAAGCTTCTATTGCATGGGTGAGTGCATCGATGCCGACTGCCGCGGTAAGCTCTCTGGGGCAGGACAACGTCAGCAGAGGATCTACGATCGCTACCTGAGGCATAAGATATGGGCTTCCTATAAGCATTTTTACATCT
This sequence comes from Desulfobacteraceae bacterium, assembly GCA_011048855.1. Next base: position 6,287 of record DSCZ01000021.1, read on the forward strand.
GTCTTCGTGTCCGTGATAATTGTAAATATGGTCACTTCGCTCCCGGTTCCCGCCGTGGTGGGCACGGCAATCAAGGGTGCCGCGCGGTTGGGGAGTCTGTGCAGGCCTTTGTAGTCTGCAATTGATCCTTCGTTTGTGGCCGTGGCACATATCGCCTTGGCGGTGTCGATCGCGCTTCCTCCCCCCACTGCGAGGACAAATTGACAGGCTTCTTTCCTGAAAACCTCAAGCCCGTTTATAACAAAATCCACTGTAGGTTCGGAATTAATGCTGTCGTAGATAGCGAATTCAATTTTGTTTTCGGTAAGTTTGCTTTTGATTCTTTCCAGCATCTCAGTTTTGCACAGCACGCCATCGGTGACCAGAAGTCCTTTATTCAGCCCCAATTTTGCAATTTCTTTTCCAACCGTATCAGATGAACCGGAGCCGGTGATCAGTATCGGTGGCACCAGAAATGTTCTTGTAGATAACATAAAGCCCTCCTTCAGAAATTTTTATCAATTAGAGACGATTTTCCACGAATGGGAACCGGCCCAGTCCGCTTCGACGGTTATTGTGTCATCGGGGAAAAGCTGGGCGACGCCTTCGGGGGTGCCGGTGTAGATGAGATCGCCGGGGAGGAGCTCCCAGATTCCACTCAGATAGGAAACGATCCGGGCCGGGGGAAAAATCATGTCAGCGGTGCAACCCTGTTGACGGACCTGGCCGTTTACTTTGCAGATGAAGGCCAGGTCATTGATGTCGGCTATTCTGCCGATTTCCACGATCGTGCCCAGGGGGGCGCTTTGCTCGAATGCCTTGGCTTTTTCCCATGGCAGGCCTCTCTTCTTGAGAGATGCCTGCACGTCCCGGAGTGTCAGGTCCAGCCCCAGCCCGACGCCGTCAATTAAATCGGCGGCCTGTTCGATGTTTACATTTACGCACCGACGCCCGATCCGGAGCACCACCTCCGCCTCATGATGGAGTTCTTTTCCGTGGGGTGGGAACCGGATTGCAGCGCCAGGCGGTACCAGGCAGTGGGGCGGTTTCATGAAAACAACCGGTTCCTCTGGAACCGGATTTCCCAGTTCAGCGGCATGTGCAACATAGTTTCTGCCTATACAAAAGATACGGGGTACATCGGGTTTGTGGTTTCCCATGACAGTCTCCTTCTATTTTTTGTCAAAAAAATTATTCTTGGAATGTTATTCTGTTTTTACCGGGTTGATCAGTGGTTCAAAATTGTCTATCCGGCATTCCACGATATCCCCGTCTTTTACCGCAACGGCTCCCGGAGTTCCGGTGGATATGATATCACCGGGCAAAAGGGTCATCACGCTGGAATGGAAGGATACGAGGAAATCCGGGGTAAAAGCCATGTTAGCCACAATATTTTCAGCGTGGATTCCACCATTTATGCATGTGGCAACCCTCAGGGCCAAAACATCCTCGATTTCGTCGAGGGTCAACACAACCGGGCCGAAACTGAAAAAGGTATCGAAGCTTTTGGACAGGGTCAGGTAGCGGGGGTTTTTCCTGAGAATATCTTCCGCTGTCATATCTATGACGCCAGTGAACCCGGCTGTGACTTCCCGCCATTTTTCTCTTGGAACGTCTTTGCACGTTTTTCCTATTATAAGACCCAGCTCACCCTCGGCCGTCGTTTTTTCAGACTGTGCCGGAATGACGATGGGGTCCCCGTGCCCTACTATAGTTGTAGAGGGCTTCATGAAGCTCCCGGGGATCGAATCGGGGACTTTTTCGGACAGATCCGATGCATGTTCCCTGTAATTGAGGCCGATGCCCCAGATTTTAGAAGGATTTCTGTAGGGGGGAAGGTATCGTAGCCGTTGCGGAGGAAGGATATCTCGTCTCGCTTGTTCTGTGATGCCTTCTCCATTTTCCTTCCACCAGGAACTCATTTCCTCGAGGAGGCCGGAGTTGATGAGCTCCAGCATAAGCCGTGGCCATTTGACGCCGGCCTTCCTGTTCAAAGCGTCTACTGGAAGGGCTCCCTCGGGCGTGATTACTGAAAGAATTCCCCCCTCGGGGTGATGTATAGTTGCAAGTTTCATCTTGGGTCCTCTCGGCGGACGCTTAAAATTTCGTGGATACCTCCCGGCCGGGCGCCCCTATTCCACGTCGCTCGAGCAGGGATCCCTCCAGCCGATAGAAATCCACAAGAGCCTTCAAATAATCAACCACCGCCTCCACTTCGTTTATCCTACTCACGAGCAGGTCTCTTTGGGCCTGGGCGACAAGGAAGTTCGTGGACCTTCCGACGCGGAACTTTTCCGTTTCGATCCGCAGCTTTTCCTCCTGGAACTCACGTGTTGCACTGCTCGCCGCGATTTGCTCCCGGGTTCGTTCCACTTCGATATGCGCTTTTCGAACATCCATTTCGATAAGTTGTGAAAGATTATCCAGAGCCTTTCCAGACTGTTCCAGTTCAAGTCCGGCGCGTCTGTGCCGGGCTGCAGCATCGCGGTTGAACAGTGGGTATTGAACCTTTATCCCCAGGCCCACGTCGTAACCGTGGCCGGTCATGTCATTCAAGGAGCGGGCAAAAGATTCTGCGTATCCCGATTTCCCCAGTGTGACGAAAAGATCCATCACCGGGAGCAGCCCGTTCTTTGTTCGTACGATTTCTATTTCCCCCTTTTGGAAACTCAGGCGCGCCTGGTTTATTTCGGGCCTCATTTTCATGGCTACGGCCAGGTGCTGGTCTATCCCCTCAATCGTTACCTTTGGGAGTTCAGGAGGGTGGATGGGTTCGATCTCCCGGGACCAGTGGTCAAGGCCCGAGGGATTGACCAGTTGCAGCAGGCGCAGTTTCGCCATTTCCTTGGCCGATTTTGCGTCGATGATTTGTTGTTTCTGTTCGGCAACTTCCGCCTGTACAGCCGCCATTTCGGCTTCCGCCATCGCTCCGACAATGATCATTTCTTTTGTTTCGGCAAGTTGCTGTTCCGCGACCTTCAGCGATTCTTCAACAATTTCAATTTTGCGGAGTGCGAGTGCATAATCCCAGTAAGCCTGTTCAACCTCCGCCACAAGGTGCTCGGCGAAACCCCTGAGCTCGTAGCTGGAGATCTGTGTTTCAAGCCTGGACTGTTTGAGTCTTGCCAGGTTGGCCTCTGTACCGTAACCGCGCATGAGAGCCTGCGTAAAGGTGAGGCCCAGCCGCGTCCTGGCGTCATATCGCGGAGTAAACCAATCGGAGTCACTTTTTTCACCGGAAACCCCTACAGCTGCAGCGGTACCGGTGGGGAAATATTTTTTCAGCGAGATGCTTCCTTCGTGGAACTTGGTGATATCACTTCCGGCAGGCTGAGGTTCTTCGGTTTTTTCGGTGGAGATCGCGCCTTCGAAAACCGGGTCGAAAACCGATTTTTCCTGCTCTTCATAAGTAGCGCGAATAGGTGGATTGAATCGCTCGACTTCGAGCGACAGGTTATTGGAGACAGCCATGAGAATAGCATCACTTACGGTCAGCTCCAGCTGACCTGCCGTGGTGTTTTTCGTTGTTTCGGGAGGAGAGGATGTGGTTTCGCGTTCTGTGGGAATTACAC
>DSCZ01000597.1 GCA_011048855.1 Desulfobacteraceae bacterium
ATAGAGGGGTACCGGGTTGCAGGGAAAACCGGCACCTCGCAGAAGGTGGACCCGGAAACGAAACGATATTCAAAGAGAAAATATATGGCCGCCTTTGTCGGATTCACGCCGGTGGCGTCCCCAAAACTTCTGGTTGCGGTCGCTATAGACGAACCGAAGGGTTCTTATTACGGGGGAGTGGTTGCCGCTCCGGTATTTAAAGAGGTTGGATCATGGTCTCTCGCCCACTTGAGGATAAGCCCCGAAACTCATCTGGCCTCATCGAAAAAAAAGCGTGAGCCGGTGTGGAATTCTGAAACCCTGGCGAAGATTCAAATGATTGCCTCAGAGCTCCGCAAGCAGAATATAACCGCCGGGGCGATGCCGGATTTTTCCGGTATGGGTTTGAGGGAAGTTTTGACCCGTACAAGGCAGCTCGGGGTGGTGGCTGAGGTTGAGGGAAGCGGCTTTGCAGTATCCCAGGAGCCTTCCCCCGGAACTCCGCTTGAAAAAGGTGCAACGGTCAAGGTGCAATTCAAATCACCTGCTTGACCTTTTGGACGTGAACACGATGGCGTGGAAGCACAATGTATCTTTCTGAGCTGATGAAACATTTGGAAATACTGGAATTTGAGGGTGATGAGCGCACCGAAATCCGTGGAATAGCGTTCGATTCCCGAAAAGTCGAGCCTGGGTGGCTTTTTGTCGCGCTGAAGGGGATGCATGCCGACGGGCACGATTTTATAGCCGGTGCGGTGAGTCGGGGCGCATCGGCCGTGGTTGTCGAAGCCGGGGACTCTTTGAAAGGAATCGACGGCAGACCGGCCATGGTGCGGGTTTGCGACTCCCGCAGCGCTCTTGCCGAGATGGCGGCCGCCTGGTACGGCCGGCCGAATGAACGGATGAACATCTGGGCGATAACCGGAACGAACGGAAAAACCACCACCAGCTATTTGCTTGAGGCCGTGCTTGCCACGGCCGGAAGGAAAACCGGAGTCATAGGTACGATCAACTGGCGGATACAGGATGAAATCCATCAATGCAGGGCGACGACCCCTGAACCACTGGAGTTGATGAACATCATGCGTCTGATGGCCGACAAAGGGGTCAGCGATGTGGTGATGGAAGTCTCATCTCATGCGCTGGTCCAGCAAAGAGTCCAGGCATGCCGTTTCAGCGGCGCGGTGTTCACAAACCTTTCAAGGGACCACCTGGACTACCACCGGACGATGGATGACTATTTAAATGCAAAGGCCATTCTTTTCGAAAGCCTCGACCACGACGCAGTGGCTGTGATCAACGGAGATGATGCCGCCGGGAAGAAGCTCGCCGGACGCACGCGGGCCCGGATCATCACCTACGGGCTGGGAGAGCAGTGCGATGTGCGTGCCGTGGAGACAAAATTCGAGGGGAAAGGTGTCCATGCGCGGGTTTTAACGCCGGCGGGGGAAATGGAAATCATTTCCCGCCTCGTTGGAACGTTCAATGTTTACAATGTGCTGGCCGCTGCGGCGGCGGGGTTTTCCTTCGGTTTCGACCCGGCCCTGGTGGCGGCGGGAATCTATTCCGTGGAAGGTGTCCCGGGGCGCATGGAGCGGATCCCCAACCGGAAGTCTATAACGATCCTGGTGGATTACGCTCACAGCCCGGATGCGTTGCAAAAGGCGATAGAGGCTGTAAAAGAACTGGTTGCCGGGAGATTAATAACCGTTTTCGGGTGCGGAGGAGACAGGGATCCCGGCAAGAGGGCGGAAATGGGGCGGATCGCGGCTAAGATGAGCGATATCGTGTTTATTACATCGGACAACCCCCGCACGGAAGATCCTGCGGCTATAGCAGCTCAGGTCGAAACCGGCGTGAAAGAATCAGGGATGCGGAAATTGTCCGAGCCGTACTCCTTTGTTCGTCGGGGATATGTGCTCGAAGTGGATCGTGCCGCTGCAATAGCGGCTGCAATCAAAACGGCTCATTCCGGGGACCTGGTTCTCATCGCAGGCAGGGGGCACGAAGGCTGCCAGGAGAAAAACGGAATTCGAATACCCTTCGACGACAGGCTTGTGGCGGCTGAGGCTGCTGGAGGTACGACCGGATGAATCCCACCTGGGGCAGTGTGACGGTGGCCGAAATTGCCGAGGTTTGCGGCGGGTCGGTTGTTCGTGGAGATGGACTCGGCCCTGTTTCAGGGGTTTCCACCGATTCGAGGAGCCTCAGGCCCGGTGAATTGTTTTTCGCCCTTGCGGGTCCAACTTTCGATGGTCATCTATTCGCCGGAAAGGCGCTTATGGCAGAGGCTTCAGGCGTGGTGGTCCGCCGCGGGCGCGCGTCCTCGATAAACCAGGAAGGGACCGTGGTGGCGGTCGACGATCCGCTGGCGGCTCTTGGGTCGATCGCCCGCTGGTGGCGGGCACGGCATCCTGTAACGGTGGCGGCGATCACCGGCAGTGCAGGGAAAACTACAACGAAAGAGATGGCTGCACTGGTTTTTGAAACGCTCGGTCCCACGTTGAAGACCGAAGGCAATTTCAACAATTTGATCGGTGTTCCGCTGACTCTTTTGCGAATTCAACCGAACCATGCATTTGCAGTGGTCGAAATGGGCATGAACAGGCCTGGTGAGATAGCGGCTTTAACAGAGATGGCAGTTCCGAATCTTGGTCTTATCACGAATGTGGGAATGGCTCATCTGGAAGGGTTGGGGGGGGTGACAGGCGTGGCCCGCGCAAAATGGGAACTGGCCGAGGGGCTGAACTCCGGATCGACCCTGATCATAAACGGAGATGACTCCGAGTTGATGCGGCGAGCTGCAGAAAGCCGGAAGGAGGTAATAACTTTCGGGGTGGGCGAAAGCAACCGCTTTCGCGCCATCGAAATAGAGAATCTGGGTGTCGAAGGTGTGCGCTTCCTGATGGCTTATTGCGGGGAGACTCATGCTGTGAAGCTTCAGGCGGCGGGTATACATCAGGTGATGAATGCATTGGCGGCTGCGGCTCTGGGAGTGACGGCAGGGGCTTCTCCGGAGAAGGCGGCCGGTGCCCTGGAACGCTTTTCACCGTTAGAAGGGAGATTCTTTGTGCATCGGGTGTCCGGTTCATTCACTTTGGTGGACGATTCCTACAATGCCAATCCGTCTTCACTGAAAGCCGCCCTCCGGAGCGCGGCGGCACTCGCCGGGAAGAACTCCAGGCTGCTTGTCGGCCTGGGAACCATGGCGGAGCTGGGCGACGCGACGGCCGAAGCTCACCGGGACGCCGGAAGACTTGTAGCGGCTTCAGGAGCTGCTCGTTTCTGGGCCATGGGACTTCATGCTTCCGGGATGGTCGAGGGAGCGGAACAGGGGGGGATGCCGGCTGAGGACATGGAAATTTCTGATTCGCACGAGGCTGTGGCGTTGCGTATCAGGGAAACTGCACAACCCGGGGATGTGGTTTTCATCAAGGGCTCCCGGTCGGCCGAAATGGAACGCGTGGTTGCGGTTTTGAAGGAAACCGCCGTTTCAGGATGACATCTAGAAAGGCATAGAGAAATGTTGTTCAAATTGTTGCAGTTTTTTCAGCAGGACCTGTCGTTGCTGAACGTATTCAGATACCTGACGTTCAGAACGATACTGGCTACCCTCACCTCTCTGTGCCTCTGTTTGCTCCTTGGAGGATGGGCCATCCGTAAGCTGCGCGACAAGCAGATAGGAGAAAGGATCCGTGATGACGGGCCTGCGAGTCATCTTTCCAAGAAGGGAACCCCCACCATGGGAGGCTGCCTGATCCTGCCCGCTGTTCTTGTTTCCGTGTTTTTATGGGCTGACCCCACCAACATTTATGTCTGGCTCGTCGTGTTCGTGGCACTGGCATTCGGCGGCATAGGGTTTCTTGACGACTACCTGAAGGTTTCCGGCAAGGCGGGCAGGGGGCTTGGAGGGAAATATAAAATTGCGTTTCAAATAGTTGCAGCTTCTCTTGTTTCGCTTGTTCTTTATGTTCATCCGGGTTTCGATTTGCATTTGAATGTTCCTTTTTTCAAGAATTTCGTGCCTTACCTGGGAGCGGGGTACGTGTTGCTTTCCATGTTTATCATCGTCGGTTCCTCGAACGCAGTGAATCTCACCGACGGGCTGGACGGCCTCGCGATCAGTCCGCTCATAGTTGCCTTCGGCAGCTACGTGGCTTTTGCGTATTTTTCCGGAAACGTCAATATCTCTTCGTACCTCCAGATTCCTTACATAGCCGGAGCCGGAGAGTTGAGCATCGTGTGCGGGGCGTCCGTGGGGGCCGGGCTGGGTTTTCTCTGGTACAACGCCTACCCCGCGGAGGTGTTTATGGGAGATGTGGGCTCCCTGCCGCTCGGCGCGGTCCTCGGAACCGTAGCGGTCATCACGAAGCAGGAACTGGTGCTTGCGCTGGTAGGGGGACTCTTTGTTTTCGAGGCACTGTCGGTGATTTTCCAGGTACTTTACTTCAAACTCAGCGGCGGACGACGGATATTCCGCATGGCACCGATCCATCATCATTTCGAGCTCAAGGGATGGCCGGAGCCGAAAGTGATCGTAAGGTTCTGGATCATTGCGATCGTGCTCGCGTTGATGTCGATAGGAACGTTGAAGCTCAGATAGTATTTATCCGGAAATGCCGGATGGATGGCAGTCTGAAAGGCGGCGTTGGTGAATTTCGATCTAGGTCAGAAGAAAGTGCTTATTCTCGGTCTGGGAATGTCCGGCCTCTGGGCGGCCCGGTGGCTCGCTTCGCTGGGGGCGGGGGTTCGTGTCTCGGACAATCGTAGGATGGAGCTGCTCGATCCAGACGTCTGTGCCGAGATGGCACGTCTCGGGATTCCGTTTGAAACCGGCCCGCACCGGGACGAACAGGTGGAAAATGTCGACATGGTCGTGATAAGCCCCGGCATCCCTGTGGATATACCTGCTTTGAACCATGCCAGAAGCCTTGGAATCCCTGTACTTGGAGAAATGGAACTGGCGTCCCGTTTTGTTCATTCTCCCATCATAGCAGTGACCGGGACGAACGGAAAATCGACCGTGACTTCATTGACAGGTGCGATGCTTGCGGAAGCGGGGTGTGATGTTTTTGTCGGAGGGAACCTGGGTATTCCCCTGTCTGCTCTGGCAGCCTCAGGCGCCGAGCCGGATTGGGCCGTGCTTGAAGTAAGCAGTTTCCAGCTAGACAGTGTTGAGTTTTTCATGCCGCATATTTCGGTGATCCTGAATATAACGCCTGATCATCTGGACAGATACGCCGGCTACCAGGCGTATGCTGCATCCAAAATGCGGATTTTCGCCCGGCAGAGCGAGGGACACAGCCTCGTCGTTTATGACGACGACCCGATGCTGGCCACGGTCGCTCCGCCCCGGGGAGTGAAAAAATTCAGTTTCGGTTTCCACAGTGGTCCGGGGCGACATGCGTTTTTCGAAAATGGACGGGTGGTGGTGAAAACCGGTGAAGACGAAGGGGCCGTGGAGATTTCAATCGACCGTGCTCGTCTTACCGGGCGGCACAACTTGGAAAACATTATCGCCTCCGCGCTGGCGGCGCGTTTGGCGGCGGCCGATGCTCCCGCGATCCAGCGGGCCGTAGAGCGGTTCAAGGGTTTGCCACACCGCATGGAACTGGTCAAAGAGCATCGGGGTGTTGCCTTTTACGACGATTCCAAGGCCACAAATGCGGCAGCGGCTGCAAGCGCTGTTTCCGGCATTAACCGTCCGGTGATTTTGATCGCCGGGGGGCAGGGTAAAGGCGGAGGCTATGGTCCGCTGGTTGAGGCGGCTGAAGGCAGGGTGAAGGCCGCGGTTTTTGTCGGGGAATCCAAGTGGCTTCTGGCAGATGCATTTAAGGGGATGATTCCTTTTGAAATTGCAGAGGATATCGAAGAGGCAGTGAAAAAGGCCTCGGCATTGGCCGTTTCAGGGGATGTCGTGTTGCTGGCTCCGGCCTGTTCGAGCTTCGATATGTTCAAAAACTACGCCGAGAGAGGCGAAGCTTTCGCGGCAGCCGTCGAAAGGATGATCCATGGGTAAAAAGGCCACCGCCGAGCCGGGCTACGATTTGATGATCCTGATCCCCACATTGTTTCTGGTGGCGCTGGGGCTGGTCTTCGTCTTCAGTGCAAGCTCGCCCCTGGGGAGCGAATACAGATCGGACAGCCTTTACTATTTGAAGCGGCAGTCGGTTTTCGCACTGGTGGGCATACTGGCCTTGATAGCCGGAAAAAACATCCCTCCGAGGTTTTATGGAAAGTTGGTTTATTTCCTTCTGATCGTAAGTCTGGGGATGCTTCTTTTGCTTTTTGTTCCGGGTATGGGCGTCAGCGTCAAGGGGGCCTGCAGATGGTTGAACCTGGGTTTTTTCACTTTTCAGCCCTCCGAGGCGGCGAAAGTGACACTCGCGGTGTATATGGCCTATTCCATGTCCAAAAAGGGTGAGTTGATGGAAACTTTTTCAAAGGGAGTTTTTCCACACCTGATGATGGCCGGCGTGTTCATGGGATTGATGCTGTTGCAACCGGACCTCGGTACCGCGGTGATCATCGGATGCTGGGTCATGACGCTGATGTTCATCGGCGGGGCCAGGATATGGCATCTCGCGGGTGTGGGATTGCTCAGTGTGCCGTTTCTCTTATGGGGCATTCATCGGGCGTCGTACCGGATGGACCGGTTGATCGCTTTCTGGGATCCGTGGAAGCATCCTGAAGGGATAGGGTTTCAGATTATTCACTCGTTTATGGCATTTGGCTCCGGCGGCGCTTTAGGCACGGGATTCGGCGGCAGCAAACAGAAGCTTTTCTACCTGCCCGAGCCGCACACCGATTTCATACTTGCGGTGGCCGCCGAAGAAGCCGGCTTTGCAGGGGTGACATTGATCGTTGTTTTATTTGCGGTTTTACTGGTCCGCGGCTTCAAGGCCGGTCTCGATTCGCGCGACGTTTTCGATAGTTACCTTGCAATCGGGCTGGTGACGATGCTGGGGCTGCAAGTGTTGATAAACATGGGGGTCGTGACCAGTCTTCTTCCGACCAAAGGACTGACTCTACCGCTGATGAGCTACGGCGGATCATCGCTGGTTATAAATCTCTTCGTAATTGGAATCCTGCTGCGCATTTCTTCGGAGAGAAAGCGGCATTAAAGGGGGACGGGAGAAATGCAGTCAACCACTTTCATAATCGCAGGAGGCGGTACCGGGGGGCACCTTTTTCCCGGCATTGCCGTCTGCCGTGAGCTTGACTCCAGCTTTCCGGGCTGCAGGATTCTGTTTGCGGTGGGTCGCCGCAGAATGGAGTCGGAAATTCTTGAGCGGCATGGTTTTGAAGTCCGTCATATCTCGGTTGAGGGGATCAAGGGTAAGGGCTGGGCGAAAAAGCTGGGCGCACTGTCACGGCTGCCTGTAAGCCTTCTCCAGGCACGCAGGCTGGTAGCTGAAATCGAACCGGCCTGTGTCATCGGGGTGGGGGGATATTCCTCCGGCCCGGTCTGCGTTGCAGCCAGGTTGAGCGGGGTCCCAAGCCTGATTCATGAGCAGAATTCGTTTCCCGGCCTTACGAACCGGCTTCTGTGCAGACTGGTCGACAGGGTTTGTATATCGTTTGAAGACAGCGCTGCGCGGTTTTCCGGCGGTAGCATCGTGGTCACAGGAAATCCGGTTCGAGAGGAGTTCTTTTCCATCGGGGAAAAAACCCCTCAGCCCGGGAATCGATTCACGTTGCTGGTGGTGGGCGGCAGCCTCGGCTCCCGCCCGGTGAACGAAGCTGTTGTCGATTCACTGGTTCTACTCAAGAAGAGGGGGGTGTTTCCATCCGTCATCCACCAGACAGGAGAGCTGGATTACGATCGGATCGTCGAACGATATCAGGCAGAGGGGCTTGAAGGTGAACTTCAGCGTTTCATCGATGATATGGCCGGTGCCTACCGTCGCGCGGACCTGGTTGTCGGTCGAGCCGGGGCCACGACGATTTTCGAACTTGCCGCCGCAGGCAGGCCGGCCATCCTGATTCCGTACCCATTTGCTGCGGACCAGCATCAGAAGGCCAATGCCGAATGCTTAGCATCGGCCGGGGGTGCCAGAATTATTCTCCAGCAGGATTTAAACGGCACGAGCCTGGCCGCGGCAATAGAAGAGTTGATGAAAGATGCCGGCACTCTTGCCCGCATGGGGGTGTGCGCCCGAAGCATCGCGCGTCCGGAGGCCGCGTCGGCGATAGTCGATCAGGTCAAGGCCGTGGCGAGGAAAAAAGGAAAGAACCTATGACTCGTTTCGGAAAAGTGCGTCATATCCACCTGGTCGGTGTCGGCGGCATCGGGATGAGCGGCATTGCTGAATTGTTGATAAACCTGGGTTACCGGGTCAGCGGGTCTGATCTGAAGGCGAGCCGGGTCACGAAGGCTCTCGCCGCGAAGGGCGGGGAAATATCCATAGGTCACAAGCGGGAGCATGTGGCCGACGCGGATGTGGTGGTTTATTCTTCGGCGGTCCGGCCCGACAACGTGGAGTTGCTGGAGGCCGCCGAAAGAGCCGTACCGGTGATTCCCAGGGCGGAAATGCTTGCCGAATTGATGCGGCTCAAATACGGGATCGCGGTGGCGGGCGCTCATGGCAAGACCACAACGACATCCATGGTGGCTTCGGTTTTAAATTGCGCGGGCCTGGACCCGACTGTCGTTATCGGCGGCCGTCTGGATATCTGGGGCGGATCGAACGCAAAACTGGGGCAGGGGGAAATCCTGGTGGCCGAAGCCGACGAAAGCGATGGTTCCTTTATGGTTCTCTCGCCGACGATCGCCGTCGTGACAAACATCGACCGAGAGCATATGGACCATTACGGAAGCATGGGCCGTATTCGGGAAACATTCATAGATTTCATAAACAAGATCCCGTTTTACGGCACCGCGATACTGTGCCTGGACAACGAGGAAATCCAGAGGATCATCCCCGGGCTTCGGAAGAAATTCCTGACATACGGGATGAGCTCGCAGGCAGATCTCCAGGCGAAAAACATCTCCGGCGACCGGTCGGGAAGCAGTTTCGAAGTGGTGCACAGGGGCACCTCGCTTGGAAGAGTGAAGGCCGGAATCCCCGGCGAGCACCATGTGCTGAACGCGCTGGCGGCGACCGGCGTTGGTCTTGCTCTGGATCTGGGAATGGATGTCATTGGAAGGGGGCTGACGGATCTTGGGGGCCTGGCAAGGCGGTTTCAGGTGAAGGGAGAAAAGGCCGGTGTCCTGGTGCTGGATGATTACGGACATCATCCCACCGAAATAGCGGCTGTTTTGAAGACGGCCAGGCAATGCTGGCCGGACAGGAGACTGGTTTCCGTCTTTCAGCCGCACCGCTATTCGAGGACGGTGGATCTTTACGATCGCTTCGTCGTGAGCTTCAACGAGGCGGATATCCTCATTGTAGCGCCGCTTTATGCCGCAGGAGAAAAGCCGGTTGAAAACGTTGATTCACAGAGCCTGGCAAACGGTATTAAAGAGCACGGGCACAGGCACGTATTGGTTGCTGCAGACAACGACGAGCTTCTTTCGATACTCACAGGACTGGTTCGTGCCGGCGACCTGGTTCTGACCCTTGGGGCCGGAGACATACACCGCCTCGGCGAAAGACTTTTGAAGGAAATCGAAAGGCGGTCCGGAGCATGAAAGAGGCGCAGAAAAAGGCTCTGGCTCACATTGCTGCAGGGGGGCTGTATTTGGACCAACCGCTTGCGAAGTATACGACCATCGGGATAGGAGGCCCGGCGGCCTGCCTTTACGAACCGTCGGATATCCGGAGTCTTTCATCGGTGCTTGCCTTCTTGAACCGGGAGTCTATTCAGTACCTCGTGATCGGG
>DSCZ01000140.1 GCA_011048855.1 Desulfobacteraceae bacterium
CGGTTTCCTGTTTTTTCTTCATGAAGCCTCCAAAACGAGAGTTACTTTGTAATACCTCACGATAACCACTGCTTCCAGCCTGTCAAGTCGGCAGTGAAAAAGTCCCGATGCAGCGCACGTCGTTCCCTCCGGCCTCCCCCACTAAAATTGCCTTGCCAACAAATTCTTTAAAGGGTATCAAAACACTTCCTGCTTGAAGAATATCCTGTTTTTCTAAGGAACTACGGCCGGAGCTACGATGAAAACCACAGACCACGAAAACCGGCTCAAACGATCTACTCTGCTGGTGGCGGTTATAGCGAATTTTCTATCGCCTTACCTCGGCTCTGCTGTAAATGTCGCCCTGCCGGCGATACAGGAGGATCTTTCAGCCACCGCGGTACACCTTACCTGGACTGCGGCCGCCTTTGTGCTGGTAAACGCCATGGTCGCGCTTCCGCTCGGAAAAGCCGCGGATATATGGGGCAGAAAGCGCTTCCTCGCAGGGGGAATCGCCCTGCTTACCATTTCTTCCGCTGCATGCTGCCTGGTGCGAAACCCGAATATGTTGATCGCTCTCCGCGCGCTTCAAGGAGTCGCCGGAGGTGCAATTTCGGTCAACGGCGTGGCGATCGTTACCTCCGTGTTCCCCCAGGAAGAACGGGGCGGAGCCTTCGGCTTCGTTATTGCTGCTGTATATACAGGCTTGTCCGCCGGCCCCTTCATGGGGGGCATCCTGACCGGATATTTCGGATGGCAAAGTATTTTTATTTCTGCATCTTTTCTGGGTGCGGTGGCTTTCCTCTGGATAGTCGTGGGGCTCAAAGGAGAATGGGCCGATGCAGCAGGCCAGCAACTTGATTTCAAAGGATGTTTTTTATACATGTGCGGCCTTTTCGGAATCACCTATGGGGCTTCCAACCTCCCGGGCACCGCAGGGATTGCATTGCTGATCATGGGATTTGCAGTTCTTGCACTGTTTGGGAAACGACAGTATACGGCTGCTTCTCCGTTACTTGACATGCGCCTCTTCGCCGCCAACAGGGTATTCGCGTTTTCCAACCTGGCGGCGCTTATCCATTATTCATCGGTTTTCGCTGTAACTATGCTTATGAGTCTCTATCTGCAGTTCGTAAAAGGCCTGCAGCCCCAGGCCGCAGGCCTGGTGCTGCTCGTGCAGCCTGTTATCCAGGCGGCATTCTCCCCGATTGCCGGGCGACTCTCAGATGTAAGGGATGCAGGCAGGGTGGCTTCGGCGGGTATGGCTGTAACCGCGATCGGCGTCACCATGCTTCTTTTTACCGACACAGGGACACCAAACTTTTATATAATTTTTGCCCTTTTTGTCCTGGGACTTGGATATGCACTTTTTTCGAGCCCCAACACCAACGCAATAATGAATTCAGTTTCAAAACTTCATTATGGAGTTGCATCCAGCGTCACTACGACTATGCGCGCCGTTGGGATGAGCATGAGCATGGCGGTTGCCACGGTAACCATTTCCTATTTCATCGGAAAAGCTGCAATTGACCAAAGCAGCATTCCTTCTCTGCTCCAGGCCATGAGGGTGTGCTTCGGAATTTCTATAGCGCTTTGCTGCGCCGGTATAACCGCCTCCCTGGCGCGAGGGTCAACCCGCAACGGTAGGCAAAAAAATTCATCCCACCTACTATAACCCCTTCTTATAACCATCCTTCCCCGGCTCTGTTCCAAGGGTTGGCCCGGGATCAACGGTTCGGGTCCGGGAAACCAGGCTGGAGCATCAGGTCTTGAAACAACAGGTTTTTCTGTCTCCCGCCGGTGCGCTTCCCGCTTCCGGGTATCCTTGAGTATGTGATAGGCTTCCTGGATCTGCCTGAAAGGCTCGTTTCCTCCATGAAAACGGTCCGGATGGAATTCCTTGGCTCGTTTTCGGTAGGCGGCACGAATTTCGTCATCCGTGGCATCGGTCCTTACACCCAGGATCGCGAAATAACTTTTACCCATGGCTGCCTCCATAACGCTAATGGATTCAGGTCGCGATGAGCGTATGAAAGGAATAAAAACCTAATTCATAAAGAAAATATAGATAAGATATTCTTCTGTCAAGCCGTCAGACGCCTCAGCCGTCAGACGCCTCATTTCCCGTTCTTCAGAACAGCCGCAAGCTCGGCCATTGAGCAAACATGGAAAGATGCCTGAAGAGAGGAATTCTTGAATGCCGCAAATGGAACCTGGGCCGCAGCAGCTGTTTCAGCATCGATCTCCGAGTCTCCGACATACAGAGCTTCTTCCCGCCCGACGAGGAATTTGACGAGAATGGTCTCCAGGCATTCGGGATCCGGTTTGGGACGCTTCACGTCGAAAGAAGATATCACCGCATCGAAATACCGTGCCAACCCGAAATGATCCAGCACCCGCTTAATCGTTGCGCTCCTATTGGTGGCGATTGCAAGTTTGACACGCCCCTTCAACGAAAATAGAATCTCCTCCAAGCCGGGCTCCATCTTCAATTTGTGGATGAACTGCGTGTAATCCATGACCCGGCGGTATTCTTCGGCCTCGTCCTGTTCAGGATAATCGCGGAACAAATACCTGACGGACTGCTCTCCGGTGGCCATTTGAATATAATTGTGGTCTTCTTCGAACATCGGAGGATACCCGAAATGCTTCAATATATGGTTGTAATAGGCAATGTTTGAATCTTTCGAATCAAACATCACCCCGTCGCAGTCGAATATAACAGCACGAAACGAAAAGGAGGCATCATCCATTACTTTTCTCCCAAAATACCGCTGACACACTCAGGACAGGAATAAAAAATCCCCCTGCCGAAGCCCGGGGGGATTGAAAAATCAAGGATAAAAACAGAAGGTTGTTCAGTGAAAATCCTTCTCCCTGGCAAACCCCATCATCTGAAGGACGGTTTTCACAATAACAGCTCCAATGCCGGTCCCGATAATAATCAGGACAAGGTAAAAGAGGCCCAAAAAAAGGTAATGACCTGCTTCCCACTCCCATTCAAATACAAAAGGGAACATAATCCTTCTCCTTTATCAAGCACAAGAACTTATTCAGCCGTCGCGTTAAGCTCTCTTTCTTTCGGAAAAACGGGCAAATACCGATATGAAAGAGAAAAAAGCAGAAAACCATATCCTATGACAGCCATCGAAATGCCCCATTCCTGCCAGGTAGGCAGATAACTGACGAACCTATCGAACGGCATCACCGGAACCGCGAGCGTGACGATCGTGAAAATGAACCTGTTCAAAACAATTCCGGCGCAACTCATGAGGCATCCGGCGATCAACCATCCTTCATGTCTTCGCGCCCTGGAGTTGGTCAAGATCAAGGCCGGCACGATCCCGAAAATTACAATTTCAAAGGCCACCATCCAGAGGCCGTAGGGCCCTTCGCGGTAGAAATCCGTAAACGCAAAACCTGCGGGGTGAGCGACGCCGTAAACCCAGGCAATCGTATCCAGTATTTTCAAAACTATGTATGAAGCAAGAAGCCAACCGGAAATTTTGGCCAGGGTTTGAAATGCAGCCTCGGGAACGAGCCTTTTTCTCGTAATGGCCTGGGCCAGCTTGGTACAAAGGATCGTGAAGGCGGGCCCGGCCGCTATCGCGGAAAGCACGAAAAGAAAAAACGTCCAGGGCCAAACGTAAAACCCCTCGCGGAATGCAAACGGCCTCGCGTACATAACTCCGAACAACCCGCCGAGAGAACCCTGGTGAAAAAAAGAAAGGAAGGTCCCGGTGGCCGCAAAAACAGCCATCATGCCATGAAGGTTTCCACCTGCAAGTCTCAGTTCCTTTATTTTCGAGAGCTGCTTGTTTTCAAGTATGATCGGGATGTATTCAATTGCCAGCACACTCAGATAAACCGTAATGCAGAACGAAACTTCAGCCAGCATGGAGTGTACGTTTACATGCCAGAAAATGAACCATCCGCGTATCGGTTGCCCGATATCAATCCCCAACATCGCGATCGCTCCGGAATAACAGATAAAACCTATTATGACCGCGGCGTTTATTATGTCCTTCAGTTCCTTTTTACCGATAATATAAGTCAGAAACCCGGTAAAGAAGGCTCCGGCCCCGAGCGCGATAACAGCAAGGTCGAACACAATCCACAAGGCGAACGCGAAATAGTCCGTCATATTCGTCTGGTTGAGCCCCTTGAGAAGGCACAGAGCGGCTGAAATTCCACCCCAGGCCAGTAACAGAAGCCAGGGAACGGTCCATAAAAAGAATTTCCATGCCGGACACCTGTTCACCCCTTCGGGAAACAATGCGGAATCCAGAGCGGATTTCATTTTAACTCCTCCTTATCAAGGTCGCTGTCATCCTGCTTTAACCGTATGAACCGGCTCCCCTGGCCGATAGTTGTCCGCAGACCGCCGTACCCATGCTTTGCTCGAAAGATAATAAACTTTCGGTTCGGTGCCCAGCTTCTCCAGCAGCCTGAACGCCCTGGGATCGCTTTTCAGTTTGTAGACCTTATGGTCCGGATTGTTCAAATCACCGAAAGTTATAGCTCCCGCAGGACATGCTTCGGCGCACGCCGGGATATATTCATTCTCCTTCAGCTCTCTGCGGCCTTCGTTATAGGCCAGGGTCTTGGCCCGCATCAAACGATGGTGGCAGAACGTGCATTTTTCGACGACCCCCCGCATCCGGGGGGAGACCTCCGGCGAGAGATAGCGTTCAATCCCCTTGCCTTTGGGAAAATATCCGTCCCACCAGTTGAAAGTCCTTGCATGATACGGGCACGCAGCCATGCAGTAACGGCAACCGATGCAGCGGGTGTAAATCTGGCTGACAATCCCCGTATGGTAGTCTATTTCGGTGGCCGTCGCCGGACATACGGTAACACACGGCGTATGGTGGTCGCAGTGCATGCACGGCCTCGGGAAATAACAAACCTCTGTATCCGGAAACGGTTTCCCGTTCGTGACCTTGTATAGCCGCATCCAGGTTATGCTTCGCTGCTTGTCTGATTCGTCAGGCCTGACCGAAAGGTTGTTTTCAGCCGAGCAGGCGACCATGCAGGTGCCGCATCCGGTGCACTTATCAAGATCGATGACCATCCCGAAGCTTTGCCCGTTGGCCGGTTTTTCTTTCATAATCTACCTCTTACCCTATACCTTCCGGAGTTTGACCTGGGTGTTCCACCATACAGGCAACCCGCTTACCGGATCGGTCCCGGGTACAATCAGTTCATTCGGATTGGTTCCCTTGTTTTTGAGAAACTCATCGTATGCGGTATGTCCGAGCCCGGATGGAATATATACCATCCCCGGCATCGCCCCTTCAAACAGCGTTACCTTCACATGCGCGTTTCCTGCGGGGGATTCGAGCAGCACCTCATCCCCCTCGCGCAGGCGCAATTCCGCAGCGGTCCGGGGATTTATCTCAACAACGCTCCTGTCTTTGAAAAGCTGCGTGTCGAACAGCGTCTTGTTCAGGTGCGGTGGATGCGGGGCCCATCCGTTTGCAAGATTGATAAACTCAACCGGGATAAGAACCAGCGGGGAACCGTCTTTGCCGCCCGGCTTCACCGTCCCCCGTTTTTTCGCAGCATCCGCCAGAACCCCGGCTGAAAATTCAAACTTCCCGGTGGGCGTAGCGAATAAACGCGTGGTCGCCTCAACGGGACGATACCACAGCCCGCCTCTTCGAATCCGTTTCACCAGGTCCCCGGGGTTTTTCGGCTTGCGGGCCTTTACGTTCTGCCCCCATTTCCAAGGGGGTGTCTTGCCATCGAAGTCGAAAACCGCCCCGGACGCACCGAAAAGCCCCTCAGCACGGAGCGAGATTACCTCCTGGCAGCTCTTCCACGGGAAAGCCTCTTTGACCGGCCCGCCAAGCATCCGGGCCGCTTCGAGGAGCGCGTCTCCGGAGTTCTTTGTGCGGTACACGGGGTCCATGACCGGGCTCGAAATCCCGTAAAGCTGGTATTGCAGGCCACGCGGCTGAACCACCTCTTCCGATTTTTCAAGGTAGGTATGGTCCGGGAGCACCAGATCGGCCATGACGGCCGTTTCATCTCGGTACGGAGAAAAACTGACTATGAACGGAATTTTCTCCAGGGCACGCCTGAAGGCGCCGCCGTCGGGAAGAGTGAAAGCCGGGTTCGCAGCGAAAACCATCAACGTATCGACGGGAGAGGCCGGAGAGTTCACTACCGCCTCGGCGAACACAGCCGGCAGACTGTGGGTGAGCGAAAAATCCCCTGGTTGACGGCGATCCAGCCTCAGTGACCCCATGCCCTTTTTGGCAACCATATCGGTTTCGAACGGGGGAAGGGCTGACAATGGAACGGGATCGAGATTAAGGAAGCCCCCGGCCCTGTTGATCGACCCTTTCAGTGCATTGAGTGCACTCACCGCAATGACTTCTCCAACGCTCCCGTTATAAGTCCCTTTGCCTTTGCCGCAAAGAGCCAGCGGTGATCGACTCTCTCCGAATTCAATGGCTATCTCTTTAATCGTCTTAGCTGGAACCCCGGTGGTCTTTTGAACCTTCTCGGGTGCGAATCCTTCAAGAACAAGTCCTTTGAACCCGGGATGTTCCTTTCCTTCAGCATCCTTCCACTCGTCGAAACCATGACATCGAATATGAATGAAATTATCGTCGTACAGATTTTCTTTTATTAAAACGTGGGCTATCCCCAGCGCCAGATCCATTTCGGTGCCGGGCCTTGCAGCCACCCACCTGTCTGCTTTGGAGGCTGTATTGGACGCCCTGGATTCCACTTGAACGATCTTGGTCTCTCTATTGGATGGATCTTGGTGCCACATGCCCCATGCGTTGAGCACACGCCCCGGCGAACCCCAGCCTTCCAGCAGGCCACAGCCGAAACTCAAAATGAAATCGGCATTTTCCAGGTCATAGCCAAGGGACCCGGAGCTTCCGCACATAAGCTTCAAAGAGGCTCTCTCGGTATCCTCTTCAGAAGGAACTCTGATGTAATTGGGGCTTCCCGCCACTGTCAGAAAACGCTCAATCAATGCCGACATTGTCGACTGAACCGGGTTCCCGTCTACGGCCGCAAGTGCCTCCGGGCGCCCTGCTTTGCGCAGGCCCGAGATCCGCTCTGCAAGCATCGACAAGGCTTCCTCCCAGGAAATCGGCTGGTATAAGCCGGAACCTCTCGGGCCCACTCTCCTGGCAGGCGCGGTAAAGCGGATGCTTTCGTTGTACAGGAGCTGCAGTCCACCCATCCCAAGCGGGCAGAGCCCTCCCGGATTTACAGGATAATCCGACCTGCCTTCGATCTTGACCGCCCGTTCCCCGGCCTTGCGCACTTCGATCCCGCAGCCTCCGGGGCACAATGTACACAGGGATGCCTTGTGTGAGAAAGGCCCGGTGGGAGGTACCGGCACCCATGGCCAGTTCTGGGTCCAGATCGCAATATCGTCGGTGAGCTTCCAGGGCAGCGGGGTCAAATGAATGCCGGCGACACCGCCGACGAGAAGCTGGATGAAATTTCGTCTGGTTACTTTCATGATCATCTTCCCCGTCATTTATGGCAGACAAAACAGGCGTTGTTCTGTTCCAGCCCGTATTCGGTATGACACGCGGCACAGTCGCTCATCTTCATCCGATCCCATGTATTCTTTTTGAGACCGGAGATCCTTTCACCCCAGATCTTTATGCTGTATCCGGTGAGCCTGTTAGCCTCGTAATCCGGCAGGGAGGTGGATTCGCCGTGCTCTCCGTGGCAGACGGTGCAATCCATATCCGCCATTTTTACATGAGCGATGTGGGAGAAATATACACAGTCGGGCTGACGATAATACCGAAGCCACGGAACCTCTTTATCTTCGGCCACATATTCATTCAAAAAACGAAGTTCTTCAGGGCTGTCCCCCATGGGCATTTCGGGGTCGGCATGGCACCCGGTACAGGTATAGAGATTGGGTATGCCGTGAAAAACACCGTCTGATCCGAATTCATGGCAGTAAAGGCAGCGATCCCGTTCGGTTTCACCGTCTATTCCGATGACCGCGCCCGGATCCATATGAAGCGCATGGTTGAACTGCAGCGGCTGCGGCTGGCTGGAATACAAAACCATTGGAAATACCACCCAACCGACAATGAGAGCGGCGACGAAGCCGATTAAAAGAAAACCCGCGCCGCGAAGCCCTGTATTCACCTGATCCGGACTAAGCCAGCTCGGAAGCCACTTATTCAGAAATTGACGCCAATCACTTTTGAGAGATTTCCCGGGGGCATTTTCCGGCTTTTCCATGACCTGAAGCCTCTCGTACCATGTTGTTGGTTTATAAAAAGTCCGGCACTGCACGACGCTTCTCCGGTACACGCCAATGGAGAGCTCGGCGGTCTTTTAGGCTTTGTCCGGCGGAAATAATACGGCATTCTCACCTACAGAGGATCAATCGCAGGGCATGTCCAACTTCCCGGTAAGGCACCGTTTCAGCAGCCCCGCCCGGCAAACTCCCTCCGCCGGAGCTGAAAAGCAAAACCGGGAAAGGGAGAAAAAACTCAATAGCTGCTGCGTACTTACTTAGTTGCCCTCATTTTGTCAAGTATAAAAACATCGAATGACATCTTCCCCCCGAAGGCTTTTTCGCATCCAGACAGTGAAATATGACGGCGTCGTAAAAAGTCCAAATGCTGCGTTACGCTTCATCCTTCGTCGCTGCAGTGTACTGTAAGTACGCCTCACTCCCCGGGATTCGTCCCGCTACGCGGGAAAGCTTCTTCCATAGCCGTCTCATTTGCGAGTTCTTACGAATTCATCAAATATCGTCTTGTTGTGCAGCCGGCTTTTCCCGATAGCCACAGACTAAAACTTTTTCATACGTTTCCGGCGCCGTTTGGCCGCCTTGGCCATCTTTTTCTTTTTCGCAACGCTCGGCTTGTCATAAAAACGCCTGTCCTTTATTTCAGAGAAAAACCCCTCCTTTGTCAATTTGCGTTTCAAATCTTTTATCGCTTTTTCAATTTGATTATCTCTAACAATGACTTTCATTCGTTGTTCACCTCGTGTGGGATAAAAACAAAAAGCATCTTACGGTATCATCCGCAAGATGCCCTTCCGTCCTTCGTATTCGCCGTAATCGGCGCTAACCGGCCAATCAGCATTGAACCGACATGAATGTCAACAGGACTGGAAGGTGAGAACACATCCACGACGCACCCGAGTCCGGAAACCGTTTGCAAAGATACGGCGAAACCCTGGAACCCTCGACCGCTTCGTGTGTTGGCCTGTACTCACCCCCTTCTATCAAGGCATTGCGACTGGACCGGAAAACCACCAGACTCTCCGCCCCCCCTGTCGATGGTCTCAGTTCATACAGCCGAACAGGTGGAATTGTCAACGCTTTTTTTTAGCTTTCGTGGAGGACTACGAAATATGAAGTTCCCGCAGCGCAGCCCCCCGGCGCAGCCGGAATCGGAAGAGGCTACATGGAAAACAGACGATACCGACGCCGACGCCGATGCCGACGCCGATGCCAACACTTACACCGGCCGTGCGGACCAGGCCAAAATTTCATTTCGGCACTCCAAAAAGATCGATGACGATTACGACAACGACAACCGTTCCGCTTGCGCTCCACTGACAACGACTGAACTCCAGGCGAGTAAAGGCTGCGGCGGGGGGTTCGATGCGGGGGATTCATCGGGGAAAAGGGACCTCATGCGGGAGGCTCCAGTGAAAGAGCGACGCTTGCGTTCAAATACCGATTCGGTGGCGGTTCCTTCATCGCGGTTCAAAACCGCTCCGGCAGACAATAATACAAATTCCATCGTGGAAG
>DSCZ01000511.1 GCA_011048855.1 Desulfobacteraceae bacterium
GTCTGGTTCAGGGTGGAAGGAGTATCTATCACGGGGCAGCGTATGCGGGATCGACCTGCCTCCTGGAATGAAGGAATCGGAGAAGCTGCCGGAGCCGATATTCACACCTTCGACCAAGGCCGAGGCTGGTCTTCATGATGAAAATATCTCGTTCGATAAGGCAGCCGATATCGTCGGAAGAAGCACCGCTGAAACGATCAGGGATTTGAGCATCGAAATCTATTTGCATGGAAGGGATTTTGCCGCTGAAAAAGGGATCATCGTAGCTGACACCAAGTTTGAATTCGGTTTCGTAGAAGGCAAGCTGATATTGATTGACGAGGTTCTTACCCCGGATTCATCCAGGTTCTGGCCTGTGGATTCCTATTCACCCGGAGGATCGCAGAAAAGTTTCGACAAACAGGCCCTTCGCGATTATCTGACAGGAATCGGCTGGAACAAACAGCCCCCCCCACCTCGCCTGCCTGGAAATGTGATAAATGAGACTCGGGAAAAATATCTCGAAGCCCTGGTTCGCCTAACAGGGCAAGGGCTTGGGTCCTGAAAGGAATTCCTGCTTCTCAGCCCCGCGGCCTTTGTGAACCGAAAACAGGCTGCGGGGCGAAGTTTTCCTCGTAAAACCCCCAAAACACGGTATCGGCCGCCTTGACAACATTGGTTCCATGCTTAACATTTGACCTGAATAGCTAATACATTAAAGACGGAAATTTAAATTTTTTAAAGGAGCGGGGTATAGTGCAGAAATCCAGTGCCGATATTGATCTTGCTGCGGGTGTGCAACCTGCGGCTGAATCTGACGATAAGGTTTCCGGGGCGATGGAAGGTGAATCGCCGGAAAAGGACACGGCGCAAGAGCAGGAGCCCCGGCTGGAGGAAATGACACGGGAGCAGTTGATGGAAAAACTCGAAGCGTCCAGGGAAGAAGCGGGGCGCAACTATGAAACTTGTCTTCGGGTGGCTGCGGAACTGGACAATATCAAGAAACGCCATCTGCGCGACCGTGAAGAAACGAGAAAGTTTTCGAACGAGGTCTTAATCAAGAACTTGCTTACCGTGATCGATAGCCTGGAACAGGCCCTTGTGCACTCCGATGGCGAGAGTGATAACATTGCGTGCGTCACGGAGGGCGTACAATTGACGCTGAAAGGATTGATGGACGTCCTGGCGAAGGAAGGTCTGGTCCAAGTTAAGGCTTTAGGGGAACAATTCGACCCTAATTTTCACGAGGCGGTGTCAGAGATCGAAGATCCGTCGGCTGCACCGGGCACAATCGTTCACGAACTGCAGCGTGGCTATTTGTTGAACGGCCGCTTGATCCGCCCTGCAAAGGTTGTGGTCAGCAGGAAACCGTCTTAAACACAACGGGACCTTAAGGGTCTCCGACAATAAAAGTTGTGCGGGTTGCGCATATGCAGCCCGCTGTTCAAGGAGGCGATAATATGGGGAAAATAATTGGAATAGACCTGGGGACTACCAATTCGTGTGTCGCTGTTATGGAAGGTGGAGACCCGGTGGTGATCGCCAATTCTGAAGGAAGCAGAACAACTCCGTCGATCGTTGCTTTCACCGACAGCGGAGAACGGCTGGTGGGGCAGACAGCGAAGCGGCAGGCCGTCACCAACCCTGAAAACACCGTTTTCGGCGTAAAGAGGTTGATTGGAAGAAAGTTTTCATCCGGTGAGGTGCAGAAAGACAAAGAGATCATGCCTTACAAGATCGGGGAGGCCTCCAACGGGGATGCATCTGTTGTCATCCGGGGCAAAGAATACAGCCCTGCGGAGATTTCTTCGATGATTCTTCAAAAAATGAAGCAGACGGCCGAGGATTATCTGGGCGAAAAAATCACTGAAGCTGTGATAACGGTGCCGGCTTACTTCAACGACAGTCAGAGGCAGGCGACTAAGGATGCAGGTCGAATTGCCGGACTGAAAGTCGAAAGAATCATCAACGAACCCACGGCGGCGTCTCTGGCTTACGGACTGGACCGCAAAGGTGACAAGAAGATTGCTGTCTTCGATCTGGGTGGAGGCACGTTCGACATTTCCATCCTGGAGATCGGCGAAGGAGTGTTCGAAGTCAAGGCCAGCCACGGCGACACTCACCTGGGCGGTGAAGACTTCGACAACAGAATCATGAATTATCTCGCAGATGAATTTAAAAAGGACCAGGCTATAGATCTGCGAAATGATAAAATGGCTCTCCAGCGTTTGAAAGAGGCTGCCGAGAAGGCCAAAATAGAGCTGTCAGGCTCGATGGAAACCGATATAAATCTGCCTTTCATCACGGCAGATGCAAGTGGCCCGAAGCATATGAACATCAAGTTGACACGAGCTAAGATGGAATCCCTGGTGGACGACCTCATAGAACGCGTCGAGGTTCCCTCCCGGATGGCCCTGAAGGATTCGGGTTTGAGTAAGTCGGACATCGATGAGGTTATTCTTGTAGGCGGAATGACCCGGATGCCGAAAGTGCAGGCCAAGGTGAAGGACATTTTCGGCCGTGAACCGAGCAAAGGCGTGAATCCGGATGAAGTGGTTGCGGTCGGCGCTGCGATTCAGGGTGGTGTTCTAAAAGGGGATGTGAAGGATGTATTGCTTCTCGATGTGACGCCGCTTTCGCTTGGAATCGAGACCCTCGGCGGTGTGTTTACGAAATTGATAGAGAAAAATACGACGATTCCCACCAAAAAAAGCCAGGTTTTTTCAACTGCAGCGGATAATCAGCCGGCCGTTGAAATTCATGTGCTCCAGGGCGAGAGGGAGATGGCCGCCAACAACAAGACTCTCGGCAGGTTCCAGCTCGTTGGGATCCCTGCCGCGCCAAGGGGTATGCCGCAGATCGAGGTCACCTTCGATATCGATGCAAACGGCATCGTGAATGTTTCCGCAAAGGATATGGGAACCGGTAAGGAGCAGTCCATTAAGATAACCGCATCCAGCGGACTGAGCGAGGAGGAGATTCAATCCCTGGTGAAGGATGCAGAAATGCATGCCGAGGAGGACAAGCGGAAGAGGGAATTGATCGATGCCCGCAATACGGCGGATTCGATGATTTATACTACCGAGAAATCGATCAAGGAAGCCGGGGATAAACTTGACGCACCAACAAAGGAAAATATCGAGCAGGCGATCGAGAAATTGCGCAAGGCGATGGAAGGCGATGATGCCGGTGAGATAAAACGGTTGACAGACGAACTCACCCAGGCTTCTCATAAACTTGCCGAGGCGATGTATGCAAGTGCAAGTCAGCAGCAGCAGGCCGGTGCATCCGCGGAGGAGGCCACATCCGGAGCCCAAGGATCTTCGGATGACGATGTGGTTGATGCCGACTTTGAGGAAGTTAAGAAATAATGAAGATTCGTTTTTCCATAAAGGCCTTTCCGTGGTTAATTCTATGGGGAGGCCTTTTTTTTACCGGTTGCGGGGGGCTGCCGCCCGGTGAAGCTCCCTCTGCGGCGAGCGTGGAGGCCGAAGCCCATTACCGGGCCGGGATCGAATATTTGGAGAAAGAGCTCTATGACAGGGCTCTTGAAACTTTTTCGCGTTCCTTGGAAACGGATCCGGAAGGGAGAAACGCACCGGCGGCGATGCATCGCATCGCCCAGATCAATCATTTAAAGGGTGAAGATATAGCTTCGCTTGATCGACTGGAGAAACTGGAAGAAAAATTCCCGGACTACGATGGATCCGACGAAGCGCGCCTGTTGAAAGTGGATGTGCTGACCTCGCTTGAAGAATGGGCCCGGGCACTGGCCGAAGGGGTTTCATGGGCTGAAACCAATAGGGAGCACATTCTTTATCCGAAAATGTGCGCTCTGCTCGGCGAACTGAGCCTTCGAACGGATCATCGAACCGATGCCGCTCGGTGGTGGCTCGAAAGCTATAAAAAAGGGTATGAAGATGCGGCGATGCGCATGCGCACAAAAAATCAGCTGGATGATATTATAGAAACCCTCGATGTTGACGGCCTCGCTCTGATTGAGGGTTTTGCGGCCGACACAGAGTTCGAGCAAAAGATTTATCACCGATTGGCAGAAGGTTACCTCTCGAAAGGAAACATTGAAAAAGCGGAAGAGGCTGCAGTAGCCCTGATTCAAAGCAGCACCGATGATGAGTGGATCGAGCGTGCGGAAAAGATTTTTGAAGCTGTCCGAAGGGAATTGTCTGTAAAAAGCAACGTGATCGGCTGTCTATTGCCCCAGAGCGGTCCTTTTGCTCTTTACGGGCGGGAACTGCTCAGGGGTGTCCATCTGGGGCTTGCGATAGAGCTTGAGCAGTCCGGCTCACGTATTGAAGTGGCGATCGAGGATTCCGCCGGTGATGCTGAAAAGGCCGAAGCCGGTTTCATAAAGCTGGCGGAGGAAGAAAAGGCGGTAGGGGTGATAGGTCCACTTTCCAGCAGTGTAGCCGACAAAATCGGCGAAAGTGCCCAGAGCCTGGGTGTCCCGCTTATAGCTGTAACCCAGAAGGAAGGGATAACCGTGATCGGCGATCAGGTTTTCCGAAACTTCATATCTCCATCGCGGGAAGTCAAGCGATTGCTCGATGTTACTATGGAAGCACTTGATATCAGAAGGTTTGCAGCTCTTTACCCGGAAAGTTCCTATGGCCGTACGATGATCGAACTTTTCCGGGAAGCTGTGCTTGACAGGGGGGGGGAGGTAACCGCAGCGGTCGGTTACGAGCCTGGAACCACTGATTTCAGCGGGCCCATAAAAGAGCTTACCGGCCTCGATTCTCCTCGCCGGGCTGGGGCGGAAAGGGCACGACTGGCGCAATGGCCGGCGGAACGTGTAGAGATGGAGGCATATCCAGAAGGGCCTCAGCCTTCTGTGGATTTCGATGCGGTTTTTATGCCGGACTCCTACGAGGCTGTTGCGATGCTGGCGCCTCAGATCCTCTATTACGACATCACGGGGCTATGGCTGTTGGGAACGAGCGCCTGGCAGTCACCGCTTCTTCTGGAACAGGCGTCGGAATATATCCAGGGTGCTGTGTTTCCGACCGGGTTTTTCCATGAATCGAAACGGCCGGGGGTTGAGCTTTTCGTAGAAAAGTATCGTTCCTGGTTTGGATCCGACCCCGGGATTCTGGCCGCGACCGGTTATGACACGATAAGATTTTTATGCCGGCTCCTGAAGGAGCAGGAAATAAGAACCAGAATAGATCTCAGGCTTGGGATGCAATACTGCAAGCCGTTTCCTGGAGTTACCGGGGAAGTTTCTTTTGATGAAACCGGAGAAGTCGAAAAGGATCCATTTCTTCTAACCGTCCACGGATCTGAATTCATCGAGTTTTAATCTTTTTCATCCGGCTTGGCCTTTCTGGCGAAACGCGAAACCAGTATTCCAACCTCGTAGAGAGTGAGCAGCGGGACCGCCATCATGCACTGGGTTATCACATCGGGCGGAGTCAGGATGGCACTTGCTACGAAGGTCAGGAGCAGGGCGTATTTACGGTTTTTCTTCAAGAAGGCTGTCGTAACCAACCCCAGCTTTGTGAGGAAAAAAATCACGACCGGCAGCTCGAATACAAGACCGAAGGCCAGCAGCAGTTTAATCGAGAACGAAAAGTATTGTTTGACCGACGGAAGAGCTTTTACGAAGTCGCTTGAAAATCCCAGGAAAAATTTGAAGCCAAAGGGGAAAACAATAAAATAGGCGAAGAGGGAACCCCCGACGAACAGAAAGGTGGATATCGTAACGAAAGGGATCACGAGTTTTTTTTCATTCCTGTAGAGACCTGGCGCTACAAACATCCACATTTGGTAGAAAACGACCGGGGACGCCAGCAGGAGTCCACTCACAAAAGAAACTTTGAGGTATGTAAAGAACATTTCCGGAAGGCTCGTGAAAATCAAATGGTCGCCTTCGGGCATCACATTCGTAAGCGGGGATGCGAGGATCAAGAAGAGACTTTCAGCGAAGATGTAGCATATCCCGAATCCTATGCCCACGGCAATGGCAGAGGCCACGAGCCTGCTTCTGAGTTCTTCCAGGTGCCCGAGAAACGGCAATTTCTTTTCTTCATCCATCGGCGGGTTTCTCCGCGGCTTCCTGGTCCGGATTCGATCCGGGAGCGGGCTCCTGCGACGTCGTTTCACCTTCCGGGTCCGCAGGCGTAACCTGGGGTGGCTCCACGGGCGGCGCGGGGTTTTTCTCATTCGTTTCAACACCGGAGCTGTAGTAGTCGGTTCCACTGACAGCGTCGGTCAGTTCTTCTTTCATCTCTTTGACGTCGTTGTCTATGTTTATGCTTTCCTTGATATCCTGCGCGGCTCGTTTGAATTCAGCCATTCCTTTGCCAAGGGCCCTGGCCATATCCGGAAGCTTCTTAGGCCCGATGACGATCAGAGCCACAGCCAGTATAATCAAGAGTTCGGGCATGCCTATGCCAAACATGATTTCCTCCTGCGGGTTGCAGCGTCCACCTTGAAAAGGGTGGATCACCGATGCAAACACCAAGAATTTGTGCTCAGCCGTTCCCCAGGGTAATCGCCACCGCGTGTTCGTCACAATCAGGAAATTTGGGGCAGTTCAGGCAGTCGGCCCATACCTTGTGTGGGAGGCTGGATTTTTCGACGTCATCAAACCCCATTTTATGGAAAAATTCCGGTACGTATGTGAGCGCGAACACCCGTCCGATACCGAGATGTTCCGCCTCGTGAAGGCAGGCTTCCACAAGCCGGCGCCCAGCGCTCCTTTTTTGCCGGGACTCCTCAACCGCAAGAGATTTGATTTCTGCGAGATTTTCCCAGCAGATTCGAAGGCCGCAGACACCGTGAACTTCTCCCTCCGGCCCTTTATCCTCGGCGACGAAATAGTCGCGCAGATGCGTGTAGAGTTCATTGAGCGATCTGGGAAGCAGGAGATTCTTTTCGCCGAAATAGGCCAGTATTTTGTGGACATGCTTGATGTCTTCTATGACCGCTTTCCTGATTATCATGAATATGTTCCCCTAAGCCGTACGCCTTTCCATCAAAACCTGCAACATTTCCGCACCTCGCGGATTATTGCCCGACCGTCGTCAAGAATGAGTTTATATTCTCCTTTTCAGCCAGGGAACGTCTGGCTGCTTCCGCATCGGCCCTGGCTTCAAAGGGGCCGCACCGAACTCGGTGAAACGCGGAGCCTTTAACAAACGTTTTGTAAGTATAGGCTGGATACCCCATGGTTTTCAATTTTTTCGTCAATTCAGCAGCTTTTGTTGCGTTGCCAAGGCTGGCCACCTGTACGACCCAACCGGTCGTTTCCGCTTCTGGAACTCCGGCAGCCTCGCTGTCTCGTGATTCGGCAGGCTGTGGGACCGCGGCAGCCCGCGGGATTTTGCCCCCTGCAGCCCCTTTTTCCGGGCCGGGGGTCGATTGGGGAAGATGATCATAAAATTCCAGCTTCGTTTGATGATTCATCGCAGCGGTCCGATCGGCACCGCGGTCCCTGTCACTTCCCAGGATTGCGACCAGTCGGCTCAATTGATCGGTCATCTGTCCGAGAGATCTCACTCCTTCGGGGACGAACCCCCGTCCGACCATCACACCCAGCACGAAAATCCATCCCAGGATGAAAACCAGGCCCAGGGATGCGAAAAAAAGACTTGCCGGGGAAAACTCCATCCGCAGTTTCTTCTTTTTACCGGTGGGGGAAGGTTGTTCATTCATTGGTCGAACCTTTACATTCTCTCCGGAGCCTTGACGCCCAGCAATGAAAGACCATTGGCAATCACCGCTCTTATCGCCTGGACGAGAAGCAGTCTGGCTCCGCTGACAGCCGGATCGGCCGTGACGATCCGGCATTCGGGATGTTTATTTCCCATATTGAAATACCGGTGAAAAGCGCCGGCCAGATCCCCGAGATAATAGGTGAGACGATGAGCCTCAAAATTTGCCGCTATATCTTCAAGCAGCGCCGGAAACTCCGCCATCTTTCGTATCAGCGCTAATTCCTCCTCCAGATGCAGGTTTTCGACCGGGGCCTCCTCTGGGTGAAGCAACGGGATCCCCTCCTCCTCCGCCTTGCGAAAAATGCTGCATGCCCTTGCGTGGGCGTATTGCACGTAGTAAACAGGATTTTCGCTGTCTTTTTTTGTCACCAGGTCTGCGTCAAAGTCAAGAGGCGAATCATGGCTTTTCGTTAAAAATACGAAGCGGACCGCATCCACACCAACTTCGTCGCATAATTCCCTCAATGTCACAAATTGTCCTGCTCGTTTGGACATTTTGACTTCCCGGCCGCCTTTCCAGAGCTTTACAAGCTGGATGAGAATCACCGAAAGCCATTCGGGGGCTACGCCGCACGCGCTCAGCGCTGCTTTCATCCTGGGGACATAACCGTGATGGTCGGCTCCCCAGATGTTGACGGCGGTTGTATAGCCTCTGGCATGTTTATCCAGGTGATAGGCGATGTCGGATGCGAAATATGTATGATACCCGTCCTGTTTAATAAGTACACGGTTTTTGTCGTCTCCAAAAGTCGATGTTCGCAGCCATACAGCACCGCCTTCTTCGTAAACCTGTCCCTTGTTCCGGGCGCGTGCCACGGTTTCTTCCACCAGGCCGGAGGAGAAAAGTTCGCTTTCGCTGTACCAGCGATCAAATGTTACCCGGAACATCGACAGGTCGTCGGCTATCTGTTTGAGCATCAGCTCTTTACCGCGGGCAGTGCAGTGATTAACAGCTT
The DNA here is from genome assembly GCA_011048855.1 of Desulfobacteraceae bacterium. The sequence continues at coordinate 8,675 of DSCZ01000511.1, forward strand.
CCTGCTCATCCAGCGCTGCCAGGTCTATCTCGTTCGATATTGTCCCTGCCAGCTCGGATATATATTCACCCTGATAACCGTTTTCGGGAGGAAGGTGGTCGGGGTCCCGGAAGTTCCGCCACCGGGCGTATATCGATTCCCCGAGAAGCCTCATTTGCAGACCTGCATCGTTGACATAAAATTCCCGGCTCACCTTGCAACCGCAGAAGTCCAGTATCCGGGCCAGAGTGTCCCCTATCGCCGCCCCTCTGCCGTGACCTAGATGAAGAGGTCCGGTGGGATTTGCGCTCACAAATTCGAGTAGAATTTTTTTATTCCGGGCGGAATCGTTACGGCCGTAGTCGATTCCCTCCCTGGCTATTTCTACGGCAAGCCTTTTCCATCTAGCGGTGGATATTGTGAAATTTATAAAGCCGGGGTGCGCGACTTCCACCCGTTCCAGCAGATGGTCGGGGTCCTGCAGGTTTTGGACTATCACCGGGGCGATCTGGGCGGGGGGGCGTTTATGAATAGATGCCAGCATCATCGCGACGTTCGTAGCGAAATGTCCATGGGACGGATTATTTGGAATCTCGATAACATAAGGAGGAATTGCTGCGGCTGGGAGCAGGCCCGATTCGAAACATCGGTAAAGGGTCGCCGATAAAATCTTTGCCAGTTCACGTTTTATCATTATACAGGTCCTTTTGTTTCTAAGGCCGATCGATCAATAGCGACATAATTTAGATTATGGCCCGAAAACATAAATGTTCCAAAAAATAAACAGCTAAAATAGCTGATCATGGCTTTAATGGCAAGCACTATCCGATGGCAAAAAAGGGTGGATGGCCGCGGGTTCAAGGGTGATGCAAGCAGCCGTGACGCCCCTATTGGAATGTAAGTGGATAGAAAATGTTTGACTTTCCATCGAATTCCGACTAGCTTGGCTCCGTTTATAACGCCTTTTTCCGCCTGCAGGCGGGTGCATTTATATTTGTGACGGTAAATGTTTGAGATTGAGAAGTATGATTA
>DSCZ01000059.1 GCA_011048855.1 Desulfobacteraceae bacterium
ATTACGGACTATGACAAGCTTACGATGGAACTGTGGACGGATGGAAGTGTTTCTCCTGAAGACGCGCTCGGGTTTGCAGCCAAAATTCTGAAGGAGCAGATGACACCATTCATCAATTTTGAGGAAGAGCCGGAACCACAGATGGAAGAAGAGGATGAAGGTGTCGAAGATTTCAACGAGAATCTCTTCCGTCCGGTATCTGAGCTGGAATTGTCGGTTCGTTCGGCTAATTGCCTTAAAAACGCGAATATCACGATGATCGGCGAGCTTGTTCAGAAAACCGAAGCAGAAATGCTGAAAACCAAGAACTTCGGTAGAAAATCTCTTAATGAGATCAAGGCGATTCTCGAAGAGATGGGCTTGTCTCTGGGTTTAAAACTTGACAACTTCCCGCCTCCCGGCAAAGGTGTTCCGTCGAGCGGGGATGAAGAGAATGAGGAAGAAGATCAATGAGGCATAGAAAAGCCGGCAATCAGCTGGGACGAAACACGTCGCACAGGAGGGCTATGTTGCGGAACATGGTAACCTCCCTTTTGAAGCATGAACAGATAGTGACCACCGATGCAAAAGCGAAGACTGTACGCCCGCTGGCGGAAAAGATGATCACTCTGGCGAAACAGGGTGATCTTCATTCCCGGCGTATGGCCCTTGCATATATGCAGGACAAGGCCGTGACCCACCGCCTCTTCGAGGAGATAGGCGGACGTTTTACGGATCGTCAGGGCGGTTATATCAGGATTGTGAAAAAAGGCCTCCGTAAGGGTGATGGTGCTTCTCTTTCGGTCGTTCAGCTGGTCAACAGGAGCGATGACGGTAAAAAGGGAAAAAAGAAGAAGGCTAAAAAGGGCACGAAGGCTCCGGCCGCCGCAACGCCGTCTTCTTCCGAGGAGAATGCCGGCGCCGGCAAAGAAAAATGAACTTTGCTCTGAAATAGATACCCCCTTGCCGCTCCGCGGCTCGGGGGTTTTTTTATGAGCAGAAGCAAAAGAAAGGAATCTGGGATGAGTGTGCTTATTCGGGGGGGGATGGTCCTCGACACGGTTCACGGCCGGGTTGAGCGGCGGGATGTTTTGACCCACGGGGAGCGCATTGCCGCGTTGTATTCTCCAGGGGAGGATGTGGGGATCCCGGAAGGAACGGTCCAGATAGAAGCGACGGGGCATCTGGTGATTCCAGGACTTGTTGACATGCACGTACACCTGCGTGAGCCGGGGCAGGAACATAAGGAAACGATTGCAAGCGGCGCGCTTGCCGCCGCCGCGGGCGGGTTCACATCTGTTGCCTGCATGCCGAATACGAATCCGGTGAACGACTGTGTGGAGATCACTGAATTGATCAAGAATGCTGGTGAAAAGGCCGGCTTTTCGCGTATATACCCGATTGCCTCGGTGAGCGTAGGGCAGGCCGGGGAATCGTTGACCGATTTCGCCGCTCTCAAGGCGGCGGGTGCGGTGGGTGTTTCGGACGACGGCTTTCCGGTGGTGGACAGTTGTTTGATGCGCAAGGCTTTTATCGAAGCTTCTCAAAAGGGATTACTTTTGGTTTCACACTCCGAAGATCCTTGGCTTTCGCGCGGTGGAGTGATGAATGAAGGTGAGGTGGCCGAAAGCCTGGGACTTCCAGGTATTCCGTCCGCTGCAGAAGAAATCATGGTCTTTCGGGAGATCATGCTTGCAAAATTGACCGGATGCCCGGTGCATATCGCGCATGTGAGCACCGGGGGAAGCGTGGAGCTCATAAGGCGGGCGAAGCAGGAGGGAATCCCTGTAACCGCTGAGACTGCACCTCATTATTTCACTCTGGATCATACAGCTGTGATGACGTACGACACAAACGCAAAAATGAATCCTCCTCTCCGCAGCGGATATGATGTAGCGGCGGTGAAAAGGGGTCTGTCGGAAGGGGTGTTGGATGTGATCGCAACCGACCATGCACCTCATGCACCTTCGGAAAAAGCCGCAGGCCTTCGAAAGGCTCCTTTTGGAATCATCGGGCTTCAGACCGCGCTACCCCTGACCCTGACTCTTGTCAGGGACGGTTTGCTGTCGCTTGCGGAGGCGTTGGGTAAACTTTCGATTGCACCCGCATCGATTTTGAATGTTCCCGGGGGTGTCCTCAGCGAGGGAGGGGTGGCTGATATCGGCGTGCTGGATCTCGATGAAGAATATATCTTTGACAAAACCATGGTATTGTCTGTTAGTTGCAACAGCCCGTTCATCGGAATGAAATTGACCGGGCGGGCTGTGGCGGCCGTTGTTGGAGGAAGGCTTGTCTGGCAGAGAACCGGAAGGGGTGCTGAAGCACGGACTCCGCCTGGCACGGTTCTTTAGATCGAGGTGCCCAAAAAGTGGTATTATTTGACAAAAATTGTGACATCATTGCTCTGTTCGTGATTTCAACGGTTGCTGACGCCGGACGTGCGATTTAGAAATCTTTCCTGAAGTCAAACCTTTATTAATCCAACAACAATTTCGATGATCCATTCATTTCTGGCATGACATTTGTATTAGTCAAGAGAGATGTTTCTGTATTGGATCGAATAAAAGATTTTGTAGTTTATTTTCACTGCAGAAGGTGAGAAAAATATTTATTAATTGTAATTATGGATTGTTTTTATATTTGAGATATTTAATTTTATCGGCAAAGAAAGGGGAAATTATAATGATTCTGTCGAAGAGAGAACAAAAAGGTTTTACCCTCATTGAACTTATGATCGTCGTCGCGATCATCGGCATCCTTGCGGCAATCGCAATCCCACAGTTCTCGAATTACAGGAAACGTGCGGCCAACGCAGCTGCAATGAGCGATGCGAAGAACCTGGCAACTGCGCAGGAAGTGTATTACACGGACAACAATACCTATGCGAGCGACACTGCAGATCTTGAAGGCGCTGGATTCGTCGGGTTTTCAAAAGGTGTTCGTTTGGTGGAAGAAATAACCGTTGATGATGATGAAGATACATGGTCCGCCACGTTGAAGCACGACGGAGGCACCAAGGAATACACTGTGAGCGGTCCCGGGGGTTCAATAACCCCGGACAGCCCTGCACCGTAAACCAAACCGTATGGCCAACCACGGCCCGCAGTAGGGCAGGCGCCCCTGTGCCTGCCCTGGTGTCAGCCACGGGTGGGTTTCAAGATCCACAACGCAATTGCTGCGGCACAGAAATAGACCAGGCCGGTAGCCGCAAACACCGATCTCACGCCTGTCAACGCAGCAATGGTAACCCCTAGCATCGGCGCTACGGCTCTGGCGCCGGAGCCAACAGAGTTGTCGAGACCGTAAACCGCACCTTCCTGACCCGGACGGGTGCAGGAGGCCAGTAACGCGCTTATGGCAGGGACTATACCTCCTGCAGCGGCGCCGGCAAGGGTGTGCAGCACAACCAACTGCCAGGGGGCGGTGACCAGGCTCTGAGGTAAAAACAACAGCCCGGCTCCGATACTGCAGGCAATGAGGATTTTTCTGTGACCGATTCGGTCTCCGATTTTTCCGAGCATCAACCCGGCAAGGGTGGCCGCCGCCGAGGCAGCCCCAACTACGAGCCCGGTAAGAGTGTTGGCCTTCGACGCGTTCACCGCGATGTTCACAATCAGAAGCGGTAGAACCGGAATGATTATCATCCGGCTGAGCTGGTTGATAAACCGCATCGCATAGGTTGCGGATACATTTGGAGATGCGAGGATGCTGTGGCATTCGGTCAGAAACCCGAAGCCGGCTTTGCCGGGAGCGAGAGGTGGCTTGAAATGCTCTTTTACGCCAAAGAGGACGACTGTTCCTCCTAGAAAGAGCATCGCCCCTGTGACATAAAAAGCGGCACGATAGCCGAAAGCGTCGGCTGTAGCGCCCCCGATAAGCGGGCCCACCGCAAGTCCTGCACCTGCAGCCACCTGCAGGAGCCCCATGGCATAACCCATACGTTCTCTGGGTACGACTGCGGCTACCAGCGCGTTGGCGGCACCGGCCGTGCCGGTTATAAGCCCCTGGAGCATTCTCAGCAGTACGAGCTGTTCGGCCGAGCGTACGAAGGCCATCACCACCAGCAGCAGGGCCCCTCCGAACATGGACCTTTCGACCATCATTTTCCGGCCGTAGCGGTCAGCCAGGGAACCCCAGAGCGGGGAGGCAAGCATCATAGTGAATGCCTGCCCGGAGTAAACCAGCCCTGCCAGAATGCCTTCATCCATGCCCAGACTGCTTCCCAGTTCGTGAACATAAAGCGGCAAAAAAGGAAAGACGCTGGAAAATCCGATCATGGCGCACATCTGCGCTACGGTGGTGACCAGAAGCGTACGCCGCCAGGGAGCAGTTAATAAAGATAATTCGGGTTTAATCAAAGCCACGAATCCTTTCCATTTAAAGGTCCCATGGTGACCGACCCTACTCCAAAAGGATTATTCATGCAATGCCGGATGCGGTCGTGCCGGCATGCCTCTATTTTGGCGTTGAAAACCCTGGAAAATCGTTGTAAACACATTCATTCTGTTCTCAATGAAAACGTCGAAGAATCGACGGCATGTGCCGGCATGGAGGGGTATGGTAGAAGATGTGAGGCAGTGGATCCAAGCACAAGTAAATTTGATGGAATGGCTGTTCATATTTTCTGTCGCCACCTTTGTGCTTGGAATCCTTTTGGCGATAATCGGCATCGTGTGTCTGCCGCGCGACTATTTTTCATCGAGTTATAAACCGTTTTCCCGGAAAATCTCCAACGTATTCATGCGACGTGCTTATCTCGTTGGAAAAAATCTGATAGGTGGATTTTTCATCATCATCGGCCTGGCGCTCCTGGTACTGCCCGGGCAGGGGATTTTGACCATCGCAATCGGTATTTCCCTGACCGATTTTCCTGGAAAACACAAAATGGTCGGCTATCTGACGAGACGGGGACCGATGCTCCGGGGCGCCAACTGGCTCCGCAGCAAGGCCGGAAGATACCCTCTGGACCCTTTCGAAGAACGTTGATTAAAGCTGAAGAAAATAATCGTGAAACACCGGGTCGTCGGTCAACTCCGGATGAAAAGTTGTGGCCATGACGGAGCCGTGTTGGACGAAAACCGGGTCAGTGCCGAATATCGAATGAATCTGTAAACGGTTCCCTTTCGGGCGAAGCCGCGGCGCCCGGATAAAATAGGCGGGAAAGTTTTTTCTTTGGAGCAAATGGATATCGATCTCAGCGATGGAGCTTTCCATCTGCCTGCCATAAGCGTTTCTTTCCGCGTTCACCGGGAGCGCGCAGATCGCTCCGTCTGCCCCGTTGACGGTTTCGGCCAGAAGAATGCTTCCTGCACATATACCCCATACAGGCATGCCTTCGGCGACAAGCCTCCGGAGAGGTTTTTCGATAAGGAAATACTCCAGGTATTTCCGCATCACCGTGCTCTCACCGCCCGGGATGATAAGGCGGTCGATCAAACCAAGTTGTTCAGGGCTTTTCACCACCGTATAGTCCACCCCCAGGACCGACAGATGCCTGATGTGATCCCGGAAGGCTCCTTGAAGGCCTAGCAGGCCGACTTTCATCAAATACCCCTTGCGGCCATCACGGTTTCGAGGGTGTTTATCTCGAGCCCGAGCATTGCGGCTCCGAGGCCCTTTGAAATTTCCACGAGTTTTGCCGGATCGTCGTAGTTCATCACAGCCTGAACGATGGCGTTTGCGGTTTTGGCAGGATGTTCGGATTTGAACACCCCACTTCCCACGAAAACACCGTCTGAGCCGAGCGCCATCATCAAAGCTGCATCCGCAGGGGTTGCGATACCGCCGGCAGCGAAATTGACTACGGTAAAGCGGGCGGCATCACGGGTTGCCTTTACCAGTTCCAGCGGCACCCGGTATTCCAGGGCTTTTTGATACATCTCTTGTTCGGTCAGGTTCCTGAGAGTTTCGATTTCCTCGTTGATCGTGCGCATGTGGCGCACCGCTTCAACGACATTTCCGGTCCCGGCTTCTCCCTTGGTTCTCAGCATGGCCGCACCTTCCTGGATTCGACGAAGTCCTTCGCCCAGGTTTCGGGCACCGCACACAAACGGCACCTTGAAGCGGGTTTTTTCGACATGATTGTCTTCGTCCGCCGGTGTAAGCACTTCGCTTTCATCGACGAAGTCCACTCCCAGAGCTTCCAGGATCGCCGCCTCCATGAAGTGTCCTATCCTGATCTTGGCCATAACCGGAACCGATACCGCAGCCATGATGCGCTCTATCATCGCAGGATCGCTCATGCGGGCCACCTGTTTGTCTGCGCGGATATCAGACGGAACCCTTTCGAGGGCCATGACGGCGCATGCCCCTGCATCTTCGGCGATTTTAGCCTGTTCGGGGTTGGTGACGTCCATTATCACGCCGTTTTTGAACATTTGTGCAAACCCTTTGTTTATACCCTCTCTCTCGTTCATTTTAGACCTCTCATTTCCCCGCCGGTAAAGCCGGCGGATTTGAATGCTTTTTTGCGATTCAGCCCGCTCTGTGATATACCTTTTTAGTATAGTTTGTTTGAAACGCTTACCCAAAAGAATTAGTACGATCTGTAAACGTAGTAGTACAATAAACAGAGTGTCTGGTAATTGTCAACAGGATTTTGCCATGAGTCTTTTTCGAGAAATTGCTGACCGGATGGAGAGCGACATCCGAAGCGGGAAGTATAAACCGGGTGGAAAAATTCCGTCGATCCGGCGGCTGGCCTCTGAATTTTCCTGCAACAAGCTTACGGTTCAAAGGGCGTTCGAATTACTCAAAGACCGGGGCCTTATAGAAAATGTGATCGGCAGCGGGACCTATGTTCGCTTTCCTGAAAGAATCGATGAACGGGGCCATCTGTTCGATTTCAGGACGTCGTACATATCCGAAAATTTCTTCCCCTATTTGAAGGCCAAAGAAATTTTTTCAAACCTGTTCGACAGAGACAGGGGCGCAGCACTGTCATCGACCCCGGTAGAAGGCGACCCGCGGTTGATCCGGGTGCTCGGGGAGACCTACAGACTGCCCGCCGAAAGGGTGTTGATCGTTTCGGGCGCCCAGCAGGGACTTGATCTGACCGCCAAAGTATTCGCCGCACGAATCTCCGATTCGATTCTTTTTGAGGATCCGACCTACCACGGTGCAATTTCTCTTTTCAGGGCGAAGCATTTTGTTCCAATGGAAGATGACGGCCCTGAACTGGCGGCACTGGATTTAAAGTTGAACGGCCAGATCCGTCTTTTCTATACCATGCCTGCGGTTCACAATCCCACCGGTGTATCCTACGGCCGGGAAAAACTCGAAGCTGTGGCCGAAAGAGCTGAAAAACATCCTTTTTACGTTATAGAGGATGATTTTCTCAGTGAATTCCTTGATCGACCCCGACCCCGGTTCGTGGATATCTGTCCCGAGCGTACCATTTATATCAAATCCCTGACGCAGACGACCGTTTCGGGTTTGCGTCTGGGTTTCATGGTTGTTCCCGGCGAGCTTTACGATAAATTCGTCTACACGAAATACACATCGGATCTGGTTTGCACCGGAGTTCTTCAGAAGTTTTTGATGGAATTCATCCTGCGGGGGGACTATGAGTCCTACATCGCCGAAACCAGGAAGCGCGTCGCAGATCGTCAGGGGCGGCTGTTGTCGATAATAGAGCGGCATCCTGATCTAAACGTTTTTCTTCCGCAATACGGCTACAATCTCTGGGTGCAGTCCAACCGTATGATCGATTCTCCATACGTACCATGGAGCAAAGGAGAGGAGTTTTCATTTTCCCCCGGTTACAGGTCTTGCTTCAGACTGTCCTTCATGAACATGGAGGACGAGTCGTTCCGGCGGGCGCTGCCATACCTTGACTCGGTTTTCACCACCCTTTTCGGGGTGTGAAGGCTGTCCCCGGACGTCCCTGATGACAGGCCGGTTCAGGATCAGGCGGCCAGGAAACGCTGGGCGTATTCGGTGCTGAACCTTCGGATCAGGCCGTCGTCCGCGAAGCTGAAATACGTGTTATGGCCGATGACGACGTGGTCCAGTACCTGCACGCCGAGGAGCCTTCCGGTCCAGACCAGATCCCTGGTAAGACGCCTGTCTTCGGGGGAAGGAGACGGGTCTCCGGAAGGATGGTTGTGCACGCAGACCAACGCGGCCGCATTCCGCTCCAGTGCATGGGTCATTATTTCCCGGGGGTATACCGCACTGCCGGTAAGGGTTCCCAGAAAAAGGTCTTCATCCCCGATGAGTTCGTTTTTCCGGTTGAGGAAAAGCACCCGGAAAACTTCTCTGGTAAGATCCCGCATCGAGTGAAAAAGATAATCGAAAATGTCCCTGGATGAACCGAAAAAAGGTTTTCCCATCGCCCTGTCTTTAAGATAGCGGCCTGCGACCTCTTGGACGAACTTCAGGTAAAGGGCGTTTTTTGCACCTATGCCTTTTATTTCGGTCAGTTCTTTCAGCGAGGCGGAAAGCACTCCGGAAATACTCCCAAAGCGTGTTACGGCCTCCCTGGCCGGCAGCTTGACGTCTTTTCTCGGAGTTCCCAGAGAAAGCAGGAATTCCACGATTTCCTCGTCGGAAAACCGTTCGAGGCCGGCGGAAAGAAATCTTGCTCTGAGCCGGTTTCGGTGGCCGTTTCCGCGATTCGTGCCTTCGGTCATTGAACGTTACCTCCGTCCCGTAGCCGCCTGCGATCCCGGGTAAAGCCTGAAGCTGTCAAACCTGGAAAGAATGAACCTATCGTGATCGAAAGCGAAATCCGGTATAGAAAATAAGCGGTCGCCGGAAGGGAGGGGAAAAACTATATACCAGGATTGGGGTGGAAATGGAAGCATGTAAGTTTTCCCTGAATCAACAGAGTGAGTTCCGAATGAGAAATGTCGAACGGGGATTTGGGACAGGTCAGTGATCTTGAAAATCTTCGTCGCTTTTGGCATGATGATAACTTATCATATATTTCCGGAGTCGGTTGACCTGATGCAAAAAATTTGAAGGAGAACGTTCAGCCTGGTCCGGTATATACTTGCATTTATCACCATGATTAAACATGGTGTCCGGTAGGGGAATACACAAGAAGGCATGTTTTGAACACTGGTTTGTTGTTAACCGGTTTTTTAGAGAATGTGAATAATTTCTTATGGATGAATTTTACTGATTATTTATTCGTATAAGCTTGAGGAGATAAAAACTGGAAACATATTTTTCAATTCTGTTTTCTTTAATTGTTTCCATTTTAATGTATTTTGGTTTTGTATTAGTTCTTAATACGGAAAAAGGGAAAACATATATTGGAAGCAGATGGTACTACTATCCAAACGCTATTTGTATCTGGCGGGTTTTTATCGGTCTTGCCGGCACCTTCCTTTATTTTGTGACCGGGCAATATACCTTGGGGATCCTGCTTTTTACTATTTCCGCTGTTCTTGACGGGGTTGACGGGCTGGTTGCAAGGAAATGCGACCTGGTCACCGAGTTCGGTGAGCAAATAGATCCCCTCTGCGACAAGTTAACCTACCTGCCTCCGATGCTTTTTTTCGCCGCTGAAGGCCGGCTGAATGTGGAAACTGTATGGGTGCTCATCCTGATAGAGACGAGTGGACAGTTTCTGGTAAGATATATCATCAAAAAATTTACTAAATTTTCTGTTGCAGCTAATAATTTCGGTAAAATAAAAGCTGTTTTATGTTTTTCGCTTATTATATATTGCGCTATTTTAAAAG
>DSCZ01000085.1 GCA_011048855.1 Desulfobacteraceae bacterium
AAAAAATATTTTCACTGCCGGATTTGCCGGTCCGGGATGGCATAACCGGGAAAATTATCATCCCCGGCCCGCTCTGATACCCCTCGGACAATACTCGTGCTTCACCGCTGTCTGGCCGGCCGGACGTTGTTCATCGGTCCGGTTTTATGGTATTGGTTATAAAAAAGAGGTCCGGCACCTAAGAGTGCCCGCAAGACAGGAAGGACCCCAGCAACTGAGGAGGAGACGCCATGAAAAATGTCAAAAAAATCTTTTCGGCGACAGCTATCTGCATTATGTCGGTTGCCGGCGTTCAAACGGTATCCGCCCAGGGTTTCGGCATGCTCTCCCAGCCGGTGCCCGAACAAAAATCCTATCAATGTCTTGCAGCAGCAGGCGGGCGTTATGTATTCGGGCAGATTTCCGATTCATCCAAAGATCAATTCATGCTTGACACGCTAACCGGCCGTCTGTGGCGCATCAGCGAAACCGGAACGGTGGGTCTTTTCCTGCAGGCGGTGCCATACAAAAATGAGAAGGGTGAATATCACGTTCTTCCGGAAGAGCCGGCCGGCCGATGATAGGCTATGACTGCCGAATTGATATTTCCCGCTGACGCCGGTGACGATAAAAATAATTTTTTAGGGACGCATTTTTTTGTTGAAATTAATCCTCTGAATTTGATAGTAGTTTATGGTTTACGATCGGATAAGGTCCTTTAGTGATCCGGAGCCCTCCGATCCCTGGTGGTCTTCGGCAGATGCACTGACCTGGCGGCGAATGCACCCGTCTTACGGCAACCCAAGATAATCCGCTTTTTGGTGCCGTTGAAGCCGCTCAGGCTGTTCAGCCGTAAAATGGCCGCCTGTTTTTTGAACCAGTTACGAGAGGAAAATATATGGCGTTCACTTTTCAGTGACGATTCTCTCAGGCAAAGGGGTGCGCAGGAGGGAAACATTATGAAAGCATTAGGCCGGCACATCCTGGTTGAGATTTATGATTGCGATCCACAAATTCTGAACAACCGGGATTCCATTCAAAACTTCATGGTACAGGCCGCCGAACGATCCGGGGCCACCATCTGCGGCTACTCCTTCCACGAATTTTCCCCGCACGGCGTCAGCGGTGTGGTGGTCATAGCCGAATCCCATCTCTCGATTCATACGTGGCCCGAATATCGATTTGCAGCCCTCGATTTATTCACCTGCGGTGAGGACGTAAACCCCTGGGTTGCGTTTGAGTATCTTCGGAAGGTTTTCAAAGCCGCCCATTCTTCCCAGATAGAAATCAAGCGGGGTCAGTTTCCCTTTGATGAAGATCGCATCAGGCCCCATAAACCGGATCAGTGACCGGTATACACAAACCGTTGTGAACGGTTTTTTTGGACGGATGGTATGTTTCCAGTTTTCATCGAACCAGGGCGCTGGGGAGGCCCGGCTTGTGATGACATCCTTTTGGAAAAATTTTTGGTTTGTCAAAATGGTTACAATATTTCGTTTTTACCCGCGGCCGCAGCATGATTCCCTCCACCGGTGCCCCGATCTGTTCCTGGAGGACGATCCTATATGAGTTCAGTTAAATGGTTCAAAGAACCTGACAATAGCAGCTATGGGCCCGTGATCAGAATCGACAGGGAGATTTTTTCTATTGACACTGGAATCCAGAAACTCACGGTGTTGGAGAATGCCGAGCTGGGGAGAGTGCTTCTGCTGGACGACGTTGTCATGCTGACGGAAAAAGACGAGTTCACCTACCATGAAATGATCGTTCACCCGGCGTTGCTCGCGCATCCAAACCCGGTGAACGTCCTGGTTATCGGAGGTGGAGACGGAGGATGCCTCAGGGAAATCATCAAGCATAAAGAAGTACTGAACGCGGTGTTGTGTGAAATCGACCCGGCCGTCGTAGAATACAGCAAAAAATTCCTGCCGTTCACGGCATGTGGATTCGACTCCTCCAGGGTCAAGGTGCATATTGGAGACGGAATACAATATGTCCGGGATAATCCCGGGGCTTTCGACATAATTATAGTTGATTCCACAGATCCGATCGGCATCGCCGAGGGCCTGTTTCAAAGCCCCTTTTACCACGGATGCCTGGGAGCACTGAAGCTAGGTGGAATATTTGTTCAGCAGGCGGAATCTCCCTTTTTCGATTTCGATAAATGGCTTGCTGTTTTCACAGAGCTGAGTCCGGCCTTTTCAATCGTACTTGCCTATGGTGCCGCCGTACCGATGTATTTGAGCGGATACTGGACATTTGTTTTTGCGTCGAATTCCAGGGACCCCTGGGCCGATTTTTCAATTGCCAGAGCCTCTGCACTGCCCGACCTTCGCTATTACTCCGCTAAATTACAACAAAGCTCCTTCCACCTGCCGGTTTTCGCCGAACAGGCCCTGAAAAAAATCACTAAACGCTCAAAACGATAGATCTCTATTCAACCCCGAACGCGCTTCCCAAAATTCAATCTCGACAGTTTCGTCGCGAAGCCGCAGCGCCAATCGACGAGTGTTGCCGGATTTGGATCCGCGACTGGGTCATCTATTTTGCACGGATATTAATTTCATTCTTATTTCCATCACTTATAAATTCATTTCCTTTCTGGCACGATTAATGCTTATTTCATAGGCAAAGATCACTTTTAAAACCGATACCCAAAAAGGAGGATGTAAAATGAAAAAGACACTGTTAATCGGAGCATTGATCATGGTACTGGCATCGGCTACTTTCGCAGTGGCTGGACCCTACGGCAAAAAGCCCGGATTTCAACCAGGCACCGGGCCTTACGCGTGGAATAACCTTAACCTCACAACCGAGCAGGCCGAGAAGCTCATGGCGTTGAGACAATCCAATTTCGCCGAAATGCAGGGAATACGCAACGAGCTTTTTCAGAAGCGTGCCGAACTCCGCCTCGCCTGGATGCAGGTTGATCCGGATGCAGACAAAATCAAAAGCATTCAAAAAGAAATCAACGAACTAACGTCGCAAAAACAGGAAAACATGGTTGATCACCGGCTGGCCGTCAGGAATATTCTAACCTCCGATCAACTCACCCGCTATCTTTCACAGTGCGGATGGAGTGGTAAAGACAGGCGATCGCCCGGAATGTTCAAGAGAGGTTTCAAATCAAAAGGCATGAATCGATGGAGCGGACCGGGTGCCCAGTACGGCCCCGGAATGTGGACAAACCCACCGGCAGTCCAATAAAAAGCTCCTCTCATCAGCCGGGGCCTCCGGCCCCGGCTGCTCCTCGACCATCCATCCGCTGCTTTTTCAAGTTCAAGCCCACCAGAAAAACCCACCAGAAAAACCTTGACATATGCTCCATCACCACAGATAATATGTGTACTAATCATTTTGACTCTAATTGTTTTATCAGCAAAATACCGGGTGTTTAAAACTGCTCTCCGTAAGATGCTCCAAGGAAACGGGGAAACACCTGAAGCATTTTGATGAAAAGGAGAACTTGTCATGCGTCAACTCGATCCCACAACGTTCAGGCCAAGGCTCAGGGTGCTGAATCGTGAGCAGATGCTCTCTATTCACACTGCAGCCCTGGAAATCCTCGAAAAAACCGGCTTCCGGATAGAACACGACCCAACCCTGAAAAGACTGGTCAATTCGGGATGCAGGAGAGGAGAAGACGGCTTCGTTCGAATGCCTTCCTATTTGGTGGAAGAGGCTCTCCGCAGCGCTCCACGCTGCATAACCCTGTACGATCAGGCGGGCCATGCATTCATGCCTCTGACAGATGGAAATTTCTTTTACGGCACCGGCTCTGACACTATATTCACATATGATGCCCACACCGGCGAACGCCGTAGGACCGTACTGAAGGATACCGGAAATTTCGCCAGGCTGGTTGATGCATTGCCGAACGTCTCTTTTTCAATGTCCATGGGAAACCCGGAAGATGTCCCTATAGAACGGATATATGTGCATGTATTCGCCGAAATGGTCAGGGAATCGAACAAGCCGATCGTATTCATTGCGGATTCCGGCACAGACATCGAGAAGATTCACCAAATAGCATGCGTTGTGGCCGGAGGGGAGGAAGCACTTAAAGAAAAACCCTTTATCCTCAATTATTCCGAAGCCATAAGCCCACTGCAGTTTCCTCGAAATGTTGTAGAAAAGTTGGTTTTCTGTGCGGAAAAATCTATTCCCATATGCCTCCCTTCCGGATGCAACGCCGGAGGTGGGGGGCCGGTTACCCTCGCGGGAGCGCTCGCCCTCGGAATTGCCGAAAATTTTGCGGGCCTGGTGATACATCAATTGGTGAACAAAGGTGCACCGTTTCTGTTCGCCCCGAACGTCAGTGTTCTCGATATGGCATCGTCGGTGGTTTCCTACGGAGCTCCCGAATGGTCACTGACCCAGGCTGCCCTGGCCGATATGCGGGATGAACTCTACGGACTTCCCATCTGGGCCTTCGCCGGTTCCACCGATTCGAAAATCCTGGATGCTCAGGCAGGGGCTGAATCGATGTTTTCGATAATCACAGCGATGCTCTGTCGCGCCAATTTAATCCACGATGTTGCCTACATGGAGTTCGGCTCCACTTCCTCTCTGGAATCACTGGTCCTGGCAGACGAGCTGATAGCTATGAGCAGGCAGTTTGTCGAAGGAATACCTGTAAATCCTTCCACCCTGGCACTGGAAGTTGTTGAAAGAGTGACAAAAAGTTCTGAAAACGCCACGTTTCTTGCGGACGAACATACTTTCGAAAACTTCAAAGAAGCCCATTTTCTGCCTAACCTGCTGGACCGAAGGCAATACGAAGTGTGGGCGGCGGACGGGGCCGAAGACACCTACACTCGGTGCAACAACGAAGCCAGACGCATTCTGGAAGAACACCGCGTGGAACCCAAACCGACCGGCATCTTGAAAGAAATCGAATCGATTTTAAGTGAGCAATAATTATAATAACTTTTCTTCCATGATTTCAGCATTCTAAAAGTTTAAGGGAGGATCAAAAATGGAAAAATTATATATCAGCATCACCGAGGGTTTAATCAGCGGCGACAACGAAAAAACCGAGGAACTCACGCAACAGGCTCTTGAGTCGGGCCTTCAGGCACAGGATATCCTCGATAAGGCCCTTCTTAAAGGGATGGAAATTGTCGGGGCACGTTTCAAAAATGGGGAGATGTACATTCCGGAAGTGTTAAAATGCGCCAGGACCATGCACTGCGCCATAGATGTGCTGGCTCCTTACACATCCGAAAATGACACCAACAGCCGAGGTTCGATCGTCATTGGCACAGTACAGGGCGACCTCCATGATATCGGCAAAAACCTGGTCGGCATGATGTGTGAAGGAGCCGGTTTCGAGGTAATCGACCTTGGTATCGACATCAAGGCGCAGGAATTTGTTAAAGCAGTGGAGAAGAACGGAGCAGATATCCTGGCCATGTCCGCACTGCTGACGACGACAATGCCGAAAATGGTTGAAACCCTTCATATGCTCGAAAAGGCGGGTTGCAGGGAAAATTTGAAGGTCATGATAGGGGGGGCCCCGGTCACCGAAGATTTTGCAAACGAGATCGGAGCGGACGGCTTCGCACCCAACGCCGCCTCAGCCGTAGATAAAGCCAAGGAATTCATGGAGGAAATCGAATCGCCCCGTGCAGCGGCCTGACAAACACGGCCCGGATTCCGGCCCAGGTGCCGTCCCTTCCCGGGCCGGCGCCCGGGAAAAGGAAAAATCCGCCGCCCGAAAAAGCCTGGCTCTTATGAAACCTTATCTCCTGGACTCTGCACGCCGTCAAATGTAAGCACGGACATCCCATCGTCACCAGACCCCGAAAGAACCATCCCTTCCGAAACTCCGAATTTCATCTTCCTGGGCTTCAGATTGGCAACAATGACAACCGTTTTCCCCTTCAGAGAAGCCGGGTCCGGATAAGCACGACGGATGCCTGCAAAAATCCGGCGAAGCCGACCCTCCCCGAGATCCACTTTCAAACACACCAGTTTGTCGGCGCCTTCTACCAGCGATGCTTCTACGACCAGTCCGGCACGAAGATCCAGTTTCGAGAAGTCTTCAATGGTAATCTCGCCGACTGCACCGGAACTCTTCGGTTTCTCCCCACCGGTTTTCTGTTCGAAAACAGAAGCAGCCTTTTCAATTTTGGCCCAGGTATCCTTCAAAGTCACCGTGCGGTTGAAAACCGGGTGGGTCGCAGTGCTGTCTTTGTCCGCGCAGAAATATCCCAGTCGTTCAAACTGATACCTGCTTTCCGGCGCCGCTCCCGCCACACCCGGTTCCAATTTGCAGCCCTTCAGAACACGAAGAGAATCAGGATTCAATAAAGACTTGAAATCCCCGTTTCCACGCGCAGCCGCTGCGGGGTTTTCGACGGAAAACAGACGGTCATACAGCCGAACCTCGGCATCTTCCGCGTGCAAGGCGGACACCCAGTGCAGGGTAGCTTTCACCTTTCTACCGTCTGGTGCATTTCCTCCCCTGCTCTCCGGATCATACCGGCAGTGCACCTCAACGATCTCTTCTCCGGCCGGGTCCCGGACAACTTTTGTGCATTTGACGAGATAAGCATACCTGAGACGCACTTCCCTTCCCGGCGCCAGCCGATAGAACTTTTTCGGAGGGTCTTCCCTGAAATCGTCCCTTTCGATATAAAGTTCTTTACAGAAAGGAATCCGCCTGGTTCCCATCGAAGGGTCCTCTGGATTGTTCACTGCCTCCAATTGTTCGATTTTCTCTTCAGGATAATTCTCGATCACCACTTTCAAAGGCCGAAGCACGGCCATCACCCGTGGACTGGCCTGGTTCAAATATTCTCTCGCGCTGTATTCCAGAAGAGCCATGTCAACAATGCTTTCCCGCTTCGCGACTCCTATCCGGTCACAAAAAGCACGGATGGCACCCGGGGGATATCCCCTTCTCCTGAAACCGCAAATCGTCGGCATTCGAGGGTCGTCCCATCCTGCGACGAATCCCTGGCGCACCAGATTCAGCAGAACCCGCTTACTCATAACCGTATAGCTCAGATTAAGACGTGCAAATTCTATCTGTTGGGGATGGTGAACTTTCAATTGATCCAGGAACCAATCGTAAAGGGGCCTGTGGTCTTCGAACTCGAGGGTGCACAGCGAATGCGTGATCCCTTCGATCGAATCCGACAGGCAGTGCGTAAAATCATACATAGGATAAATGCACCATGAATCTCCTGTGCGATGGTGTCGGAAACGAAGAATACGATAAATTACCGGATCCCGCATATTGAGATTCGGCGACCCCATGTCAATTCTGGCCCTGAGGGTTCGGGATCCATCCAGAAAGTCCCCGTTCCTCATCCTTCTGAAAAGATCCAGATTCTCTTCTACCGAGCGCTCACGGTACGGGCTGTTCCTGCCCGGTTCAGTAAGAGTCCCGCGGTACTCCCGTATTTCCTCCGGCGTTAGATCACACACGTAGGCTTTTCCATTAATTACAAGTGTTTCAGCATATTCATAGAGCCGCTCGAAATAGTCGGAGGCGTAAAACAGGCGATCCTCCCAATCAAACCCGAGCCACCGGACATCTTCTATAATGGCCTCAACATATTCCATCTCTTCTTTGGTGGGATTGGTATCATCGAAGCGAAGGTTGCAGAGGGCACCCGGGTAATCCTTCGCAATACCGAAGTTCAAATAGATTGATTTCGCATGGCCAATGTGCAAATACCCGTTTGGCTCCGGTGGAAACCTCGTATGAACACGGCCTCCGTATTTACCGGCTTTCAGGTCTTCGTCGATTATGGTCCGAATAAAATCGCTGCGACGAACCGATGGTTCGCTGATTCTCATAGTCCTGTGCCCTCTCCTTTGCCCGATTCAGGGGTTTGATTTAGACTTCTCCCACTCTGAACTGAATCCAACCTCGATAACATAGAAACAAACCGTGAACCCTGTCAAGAGAAACAAATCTTCACTGAAATCTCTGTAATGAATACTTCACAAACATTCGATGTCGTGTTATTAGAACGGATTTTGCGAACCGGCTTAGCGGCCCGTCACAGCATTACAAGCAAGCGAGGACTAATGGATAGCAATGAAATTAATTCCAATGCAGTAAGGATAAAAGGCGTAGATGATTGTCTCTGGGTGCAGCTGGACCCGGGAGTGCCGGCGGATGAACTTAAAGCCGAGTTGAAAAAAATTTTCTCTTCGGGCGGTACACTTGCAGCAGGCGCCAACCTGGTCCTCGATGGCGGCAGTCGGGAAGAATCTTCCAGACTGATAGGCGAACTGGGGCCCTTTTTGCTTGCACATTTTCCATTCAAATCCGTGCGGGCTTCATACGAACAGGACCAAGCCACACCAGGAGATAACCGACGGCATGACATGCTCCGCTCGTGGCGCCACCGCCGCAGCGATGCTCTCGTACTTGCCGGCAGGGTGCGATCAGGCCAAAAGGTGGAGGCGAGGCGCCACCTCCTGCTCCTGGGCGACGTGAACCCCGGAGCCACCGTCAGCGCCGGTGGTGATATCATCATTATGGGAAGCCTCTGCGGCACCGCCGCGGCCGGACAGCCGGACGACACAAACGTCATCGTTTCCGCACTGGATTTCCGCCCCACCAATCTTCAGATCGGCCCCGTGGTCGCAGTGGGTGGACTCCACCGGAATGGCGGCAGGGTCCAATTTGCGAAAGTCGATCACGGAGCCATCGTGATAGAGGATTACCTTAAAGCCGATCCGTTTGGAAAACTGCCATGGCCCGAAGTACGCTGACTCTGCTATGAAAAAGGATGGAACCTGTGGAAAACAGGTACAAGGGTACGAATTTTGATCTGTAACATTACGAGGTTCAAAAAATGCTCGGAAAAGTCTTGGTGATCACCTCCGGAAAAGGAGGTGTGGGTAAAACCACAGCCGCAGCAAATATCGGCGCCGCGCTGGCGATGGAAGGTAAAAAAGTGGCGATCGTGGATATGGACATTGGCCTCAGAAATCTTGACGTGGTCATGGGGCTGGAAAACCGAATCGTTTTCAACGTGGTAGACGTAGTGAAAGGCAGATGCAAACCACAGCAGGCTTTGATAAAAGACCGGCGAATCGACAATCTGTTTCTCATGCCCGCATCCCAGAGCGACAACAAGGATGCAATTTCCCCGGCCGGTGTCGAAGAAATGTGCAGAGGGCTTCGCAGGGAGTTTGATTTTATACTGATGGACTGCCCCGCAGGAATAGAGCAGGGTTTTGAAAACGCCGTGGCAGGTGCTCAGGAAGCCGTCGTAGTGTGCACCCCCGACGTCTCGTCGATAAGAGACGCCGACAGGGTCATCGGGCTACTATATGCCAAGGAGATTCCGCCGGTGCTGCTGGTCAACAGAATCGTTCCGCAGATGGTGGCCAGGGGAGACATGTTGAGTCACGAAGACATCATCGATGTTCTTTCGATAAAGTTGATAGGCTTGATTCCAATGGATGACAGTGTAGTGGTTTCCACCAACACCGGCGTGCCGCTGGTGTCACAGAAAAATTCCAACGCCGGGGAGGCTTTCAGAAACGTGGCCCGGCGTCTTGACGGTCAACCCGACCTTCCGCTGGAAGTACCGGGCGCACGCACCACAATCTGGAAGAGGCTCGGCGCCAGGCTGGGGCTGGCCAACTAGGGG
>DSCZ01000409.1 GCA_011048855.1 Desulfobacteraceae bacterium
GTGATAACATTATTCGTGATGGGTCCATCAAAATCAGTTATCTCGCATGCATCTCCTGTCCCGTTTAAATTGCTGTCCTCTTGTCCCGGATTGTATGTGTCGAGGCAATTATCACAGAGGTCGCCGACAGTGTCCGAATCATAATCAAGCTGATCAGAGTTCGGCGTGAGTGGACAATTATCTTCATTATCAATAATTCCATCTCCATCTGTATCAAGATCAACAGGTCCACTGTCGAGCTGGAAATCTACACCGGAGACAATCTCCCCTTCAGCCACCGTCACAGCTTGTGCCTGGGTTATGTCGGGAGTGCTTGCCGGGTCGGCCCACCATTCAGTGACATGGTTGCCGTTGGAGGAGGCCAGCAGATAATAAGAACCAGCATTCAGCCCTTGGATAATGTATGTGCCGTCAAGGTTGAGGTAGGCTTCGTTGAACGGGGGGTACATTCCACTGTTTTCGGAATATATTTCAACTTTTCCGCCTCCAGTGACTGGATTGCCGGCATCGTCGTACACCGTGCCGGAGATCTGGGCACGGGTACTCAGTTGAAAATCCATGCCGCCGACCGTTTCACCCGACGCCACGGTTACGGCCTGTGCTTGGCTGCAGTCCGGACTGCTTTCCGAACCTGCCCACCATTCAGGCCTAAACAAATAAGAAGAGGCTTGCAGATAATAACTTCCTGCCGGCAGCCGCTGAATAGTGTAGTTGCCGTCAAAATCAACCCATCCAGAGCTTACCCAGGTGTACGCTCCGCAAGGATCCCCGATGTAAGCGGTTATAGAAACATCTGAAACTAAGTTTCCGCTGCTGTCAAACACTGTACCTGAAATCTGGGCACCTCTGTCGAGCTGGAAATTTATGTCGGCGACAATCTCCCCTTCAGCCACCGTCACAGCTTGTGCCTGGGTTATGTCGGGAGTGCTTGCCGGGTCGGCCCACCATTCAGAGACATGGTTGCCGTTGGAGGAGGCCAGCAGATAATAAGAACCAGCATTCAGCCCTTGGATAATGTATGTGCCGTCAAGGTTGAGGTAAGCTTCGTTGAACGGGGGGCTCATTCCACTGTTTTCGGAATATACATCAACTCTTCCGCCACCAGTGACTGGATTACCGGCATTGTCGTACACCGTGCCGGAGATCTGCGCTGCAAATGAATTGACAGCCAAGGATAAAAAAAATGTGATTAACAGAGATAAGATTTTTATGGTTTTCATCGTCCCTCACGGAGTAATTTGATAGGATAGCAAATTGAAAAAAGATACAATTCATTACGCCTGGAATACATCATTCAGGGGTTGTGCCGGTTTTCTCTTCGACGTAATTGGTTTCTAATCAATTCAGGACGATCCGTTACACAAAATTGACAGGCTTCTCATTTCCCTCCCCTCCTTTAAGCAATTAACATGCAAGTCAATTTGAATATAAAATGAAGTTCCCTGGGCTAAAAATCTCTCTCCTTGTTCCCGAAGAAAATTAACAAAAAAAGCCAGGTCGCCATTTATCTGGCAACCCGGCTATCTCGTGAGACCCGTGGCTTTCCGTCCCTGCCTCTCAGCAAGTTTGGCTTTATATGATTGTGTCGTACAAACTTAACTTATTCGCTAAGTTGTAAGCAAAATATCAGCCATTCTTAATCGGAATCGCAGATTACAAGTTATTACATTGTGTTGTTTGAGAATTGTGCCTTATTAAGCTATGGACATTTCAAGATAATTTGGTGATATGCCCAAGTGGGGGACGGGGATTTTCCCAATTTTTCGGTCGCTGATGGACTGAACAGCAAGATTTTTTTTACACTCAATACCGCCTTGGTCACCCTAATCCTTTCTGATTTGATATGTCCTGGTCTCGCCGGTATCCATGTCCCGGATTCTGACCGTTGTCGGCGGATCATGGAGGTACGGGTAGTTCTCCGGCTCTCCCCGCAATACGTAGCACAGGTAGGAATCCTCAAATCCCGGCGAATGGCAGCAGCCGGCTGCGCCCAGGAGCATGGCACTGAACACGATATATTTCATCCCGACACCTCCTGTGGTTCCGTCGGCACCCGGCCATTTTTCGGCTCCCGGAAATCCTTGTGATAGGGGTTCATGCTCAGGACGAAATCCCGTTCCGCCTCTGTCAGCAGCGGTCCGAACTGGGCCAGGATCAGGCCGTTTTCCTTCCGTCCTATTTGTCCCCGCTGGAAGCTTTTCCAGGCAATCACCCGGGCCTTCATGACATCGAGCAGCAGATCGACATTATTGTACCAGTACTCAGTAACGGCCAGGCCGGGGAGTTCATCCCTGCGGGCCTCGAAAAACTCAAGCATCTCGAGGGGGCTCAGTTCACAGCACAGCCGATCAACCGTCCGGCCCCCAACTTTCTGCGGCAGGGTCTGCTCGTAGAGATGGTCGTTGTCAATCAGGTAAAAGGGTTCGGTTACCGTGCTTCCTGCTTCAAACTGGAACGGGATTAAACTCGTCCTTGTTATCAGGTTGAACAGCACTGGCGACCTGCCGAAATAGGTGCTGTACAGGCCGGCTTGTACCCCGGCGCACATGATGTCGTACCGCTCCAATCCTTGTGTCACCGCAAAAATCATGCTGAACCTTATTTTCAACCTGGACCTTCGACCTCTTTGCTTGAATTATAAAGGAAGCGGTGGGTCAAATAGAGTCCAAGGAGGGTGGCAATCTTCTCACAGCCTGACCGGAACTTTCTCGTTTAACGCAACCATGCTGCGAACAAAACAGGCTCCCATGGTTCATAGACCGTCATTTCACATCCGGCCGACAACCCAGCCATTTCCTCAGTTCACCAGCATCAATGAGGCCGGTTTATGCAAAATGCAAATTGAATTTAGGATTTGCATTGCCCAGGCGTCCGGCACTCCCTGACCTATGCAGAACAGGTGCAATGATTGCCATGGACATCAAGGAATGTCTGGTTCATCGCAGACTATTCCTTTCTTGTTTATTTTTCCATGTGGGACAGTATTCGACCAACCTCCCCTGCTATTATAGCATCAGGGAAAAGTTTCAAAAAAAAGCAGGGAGGTCGTCATCATGGAGCAACTCGAAGAGATTGTTGAGGAAGTCAAAAGACAGTTTGACGGCAGGGATCCCGTCCAGGATGCGCTGGAACGAATCGACCGGATGAACCATACCGAGCTGAAAGCCCTCATTTTCATTGCGGCGAACAAGCTGGCTCGGAACTCAAGGGCGGGGAGTACGATGACACTCTGGATTCATTGCTTCACATTTGCGGGGCACTGGAAATTATTTTCGACGCCTACGACAATGCCGCGCTGACATCGG
This sequence comes from Desulfobacteraceae bacterium, assembly GCA_011048855.1. The sequence continues at coordinate 3,306 of DSCZ01000409.1, forward strand.
AAGCAAATACACTGGAGACAGGGTGTGCCTGAAGCAGATATTCATACAACTGCTACCAATGATGAGGTAACATAATGAAGAGTTTCACCTGCACAGATAACGAGTTTACGCCGAATATAACCCGGCACGCCAGTCTCAGAATGGGAAGCCGGCGGATTTCCCTGTCGGACGTGGCGGTGGTCATGAGCTACGGCCGGAGTTTTCATGTCCGGGGTGCTGTCGTCTATGCCATGGGCCGCAGGGAAGTGGTATTCTGCCGGTGCGACGGGATCGCAACCGACGGCATCAGGGGACTGCAGGTGGTCTGCGCGCCTGAAAACGATGAAGTGATCACGGTCTACCGCAACAATGATTTCCGCCGCCTCCGGCGACGCAACACCCGATGGAATCCTGAAAAGGCCGGGCGGCCCGATCAAGCCTCTGACAGGATGACCAGGAAAACAACCTGAGGAAAACGGTGCGGTGCAAAAAAAAAGACGGGGAAATCCTTTATTCAGCGACGGATATCGTCAACTTCCTCGAGTGCGAGCATCTGACCACGCTTGATCTCATTGATCTTGACACCCCGCTCCCCAGGACGGAAGATGACGACGAGGCCAGGTTGATCATGGCCAAGGGGCTTGCCCATGAGGCGTATTTCGTCGAGGTGCTGAAAAGTCGCCATAGCGATTTCATAGATATCAGTCAGACGGAGCGGAACCTCGCCAACGAGGTCGAATCAACTCTTGCGGCCATGCGTTCCGGAGCCGCGGTCATCTATCAGGCCGCACTCAGGGACGGCTGTCTTGTCGGTCATGCCGACTTCCTCCGCCGTATACCCAAGCCATCAGAGCTGGGAGACTTCAGCTACGAAGTGCTTGACACCAAGCTGGCCCGCACGACAAAAGCAAAATTTCTCATCCAGCTTGCTTTCTATTCGGCCCTGGTTGCCAGGGCGCAGGGAACATCCCCCGCGATGATGTATGTTGTGCTCGGCGACAGGACGGAGCAGGGTTTCCCGTACGCTGAATACAGCAGATATTGCAGCACCCTCACCCAACGCTTTCTGGAACGCGCTGCCCAGGGGCCGAACGCCGATTCCTACCCGATCCCCTGCGAGCATTGCGACATCTGCAGGTGGCGCGGGCTGTGCGAAGAAAAACGGCTCCAGGACGATCACCTCTGCCAGGTGGCCAATATCACCAGAGTCCAGATGAAAAAACTGCAAGCCGCCGGGGTATCGACCCTGGAATCTCTGGGACAACTTTCCCCGGATACCAGGATTCCGAAAATGGCGGCAGCCACCCTGGAAAAACTGACCAGTCAGGCGGCGCTGCAGCTCAAGGCCCGCCAGATCGGCCGGAATCATCTGCACATCCTCCCCCAGGAGGAACCGGAACGAGGATTCGGCCGGTTGCCCCGTCCCGCGCAGGGCGATCTTTTTTTCGACATGGAAGGCGATCCCTTGGAGGATCGTGGCCTTGAGTACCTCTTCGGTCTGTATTTCCTTGATAAGGGCAAGGCCTGCTACAAATCCTGGTGGGCCCACAGCCGTTTCGAGGGAAAAAATGCCTTTGAGGAGTTCATGGATTTTGTCACTGCACGCCTGAGACGATATCCGGAGGCCCATATCTACCACTATGCCCACTACGAAGAAACCGCCGTCAAAAAGCTCATGTCCCTGCACGGCACCCGTGAGGCCGAGGTTGATAACCTCCTGCGAGCGGGAAAACTTATCGACCTCTACAAGGTGGTCCGTGAAAGCATCCGGGTTTCCGAACCCGGCTATTCCTTAAAGAATATTGAAAGGTTCTATCTCGACGACCGCACGGGCGAGGTGACCAGCGCCGGGGCCAGTCTCGTCTGGTACGAACGGTGGAGGGAAACCGGCGACCCGCAACTGCTGCATGATATAGAACGGTACAACCACGACGATGTCCGCTCGACTCATGAGCTTCGGGAGTGGCTGCTGACCCTGCGGCCTGCGGACCTGCCATGGGCGAATGAACTGGACGGGGAGCAGCAATACCCCGTTGTCGGCCAACTGACCGACAGTGAAATCCGGCTCATTCCCTACCGGGAGCGCCTGGTCGATCCGTTGCCGGAGGATCGGAACCGCTGGACCCAGGAGGAACATCTACGGGAACTCACCTATCAGTTGCTGGATTTCCATCGCCGAGCAGACAAACCGGGATGGTGGGCCATGTTCAACCACCGTGACATGACCGAAGAGGAACTCATCGAGGATGTTGAATGCATTGGCGCTCTGACCCTGGATCCGGAGCACCCTCCCGGGCCGGGCAATGTCTATACCTGTCTTTTCCCCGAGCAGGAAACAAAACTCAAGACTGGAGACAGGGCTCTCTGCATCGAGACCTCGGCACAAATCAGGAACCTGACTGTGGATGAAGACGCCCGCCGCCTGACCTTCAAATACTCAGGCAATGAACCGCTGCCGGAACGGTTCAGCATTGGACCGGAAGGACCGATATCCTCCAAAAAAATCACGGATGCCCTGTTCCGGTTTGCCGACAGCCTGATTGCCGAGGATGAAAAATACCCCGCAATCAAGGCGATTCTGGCGCGAGCTGTGCCCAGTCTTGACGGTCATGATCCAGGCTGGCCGATCATTGACGAATCCCGGGAGCCGCTGCCCCAGATTATCCGCAAAATTGCCGACCTTGATAAAAGCTACATTTTCATCCAGGGTCCGCCCGGGGCCGGCAAAACCTTTACCGGCAAGCATGTCATCGTTGACCTCCTCAAGCGGGGATACCGGGTCGGGGTTTCATCCAACAGCCACAAGGCCATCAACAATCTGCTCCGGGGGGTCGAACAGGCGGCCCTGGCAGATCATCTCACCTTCAGGGGGGTAAAGAAGAGTGCCCGGGACAGACCTGACAGCCTGCTGGGAGGAATACTGATTACGGATGTGTTCAAAAATGACGAGGTGCGTGCCGGAGATTATCAGCTGATCGCTGGGACTGCCTGGCTGCTGGCCCGTCCAGAGTTCGATCAGCATCTGGATTTTCTGTTTGTCGATGAAGCCGGCCAGGTATCCCTGGCCAACCTTGTGGGCATGGGAACCAGCGCGCGGAACATTGTCCTGCTGGGAGACCAGATGCAGCTGGGTCAGCCCATCCAGGGCGTCCATCCCGGTAGATCAGGAGAATCATCCCTCGAGTATCTGCTTGACGGCCGGGCAACCATCCCGCCGGAGCGGGGGATATTCCTCAAGACCACCTGGCGTATGCACCCTGATGTCTGCCGGTTCATCTCCGATGCGGTTTACGACGGCCGACTGGAACCTGAGCCCCAGAACGCCATGCAAGCCTTACTGTTGAACAAAAAAGCCCATCCGGCCCTGGCGCCGACAGGCGTGCGGTTCCTGCCGGTCGATCACGATGCCTGCTCGCAACGCAGCCAGGAAGAGACCGACCTTGTCAGGGAGCTTATGCACAGCCTGCTTGATCAGCACTACCGGGATAAACAGGGCAGAAAGCACCAGCTGACTCTTGAAAACATAATGGTCGTTGCGCCCTACAATATGCAGGTCAACCTGCTAAAAAAGAATTTGCCCACCGGCGCAAGAGTAGGTACCGTGGATAAGTTCCAGGGACAGGAGGCAGAGGTGGTCATCATCTCCATGACCACGTCGAGTGGCGAATACCTGCCACGCTACATCAGCTTCCTCTACAGCAAAAACCGGCTGAACGTGGCGATTTCGAGGGCCAGATGCCTAGCCCTGCTCATTGCCAATCCAGCCCTGCTAGCCATTAAATGCTCAAAACCGGAAGAGATGGCCCTGGTTAATACGCTGTGCTGGCTAAGTGAATATTTACATTAAAATGACATGCTTTCTGCAATCAACAACGACAATCGAAATCGAAACATTAAAGAGGGCAACAAGATGAGCATTGAGAGTGAATTAAGAAAAATGTTAGAAAATAATGAATTTGAACCTAAAGCGACAAAAAAAGGATCTATTTGGACTTACTATCATCCAAAATATATGGTTGTAAACTATCATATTAATGGCCACATTCGCTGTACCGGTGTTGGCAGGTGTAGTGATGGTTGTCGCTTGGCCCATCGTGATCGTGATGCTGATCAGGGACATGTTTCCAGTCAGGAAAAAGGAAATGAAACAAGAGAAGAAGAGGGAATTTGCCGTGGCCAGGGAAGATCTTCTTGAAGAGCTGTCCGTTGGGGAAATCGAGCATCGGGAGAAGGTTCACGATCCGCTGGGGGCCGTGCCTGATCTGCCATTTGGTCACCTGAACGGTGCGTGGCGGAAATTTCTGAAGGGAATGCAGCCCGGGGATGAACTATGGTCTTTTTCTGCGTATTGGACGACGAATTGGGGGAGCAAGGAGTTGCGTAGCGGATATGTTATTGTCCAAGGGGAAACGATAGGTCCGTACTACCAGACTGAGTCAAAAAAACTCATTTCTGGGGAATAAGGAAAGCCTTGGGCTTGCGACCACCTAAAGATCACCCTCTTTTGAAAGAGAGCAAATATGAGTAACAAATTGTCTGAAGAAAAGCATCCCGGCATTCTTGACAACGACCCGGCCCTGGACATCATTCTCCTTGAAGAAATGGAAAAAGACGAAAAACGGGCTCCCCCGAATCAGGGCGGCGGATGCCTGAGTCTGCTTCTTTTTTGCCTGCTTCCTGCCGGTATCCTGTTCCTGGGTCTCATATCCTGACGGCTCTCCGCATATCTTTTCATTCAGCTCCTCTTGCAGGAGCGCATGCCACGTTTTTTTACCTCTTCGTTGTCCTCCTTTTCTAAAATAATCCTTTTTATATAAGATTGTTGGTTGATAGGACGCCATTTGTCCGACCCACCGCAGTACAATGTAATTGTGGAAGTATTTCCTGAAACAGATCACTGCCAACCAATTGAGGATATATCCTGAAGCAGTCATCCTGTCGCCGCCATAATGGCGCATGGCGGGTGCACATAAATTTAAGGGGCAGGATTTCCTTTGCCGACGGGAAGAGCACAGATCATGCAAGGGAGCATGAAAAGGAGGAAACATGAACACACAGGTTGCGGAGTATCTTTCACAGGCGGAACTCGGCGGGGCGCAGAAGTTCAAGAACCTGGTCATGGTGCCGATCGTGTCCCGATACCGGGACAGGGACAATTATCTGCTCCTGGACGAGGCCTTGCAGCAGGACACCCTGAAGGTGATGGAGGTCGACCGGCAGGGATCGGTGCCTGATCTGAAGGTCGTCAACAAGTCCGGCAGGATGGTGCTGATTTTTGACGGCGAGGAATTGGTGGGCGCCAAGCAGAACCGGATCGTCAACACCACCATTCTCCTTGCCCCCGAATCGGAAACAACCATCCCGGTCAGCTGTGTCGAGCAGGGCCGCTGGGCGCACACCAGCGATCATTTTTTCAGCGAAAAACGGATGAGCCCGTCCTTCATGCGGAAAAACAAGGCAGAGCACGTGATGGCCAGCCTCAGGATGGATGCGGGATTCAAATCCGACCAGGGCAGGATCTGGAGCGAGATCCATGAGCGCCAGGCGCGGCGGGCCGCCCATTCACCCACCGGCAGGATGTCCGAACTGTACACCAAGGACCGGCCGCTGCTGGACGAATATCTGCATCAGTTCAGATCGGTGGACAACCAGGTGGGCGCCCTGTTTCTGGTCAACGGCCGGATCGCCGGCCTTGACGGCTTCGGCAGTCCTGGAATCCTGGCCAGGGTGTTCCCCAAGCTCGTCGAAAGCTACGCCATCGATGCCTTGGATATGTACCGGCCCGGTGATCCGGAACAACCCAACGGCGCCGACTCGGAGCTGTTCCTGCGCGGATGCCTGGATGCGAAAAGCGAGGAACGCCCCTCCGTGGCCCTGGGCATTGATTGCCGGCTGTCCTCACAAGACCGGATCGGCGCGGCCATTGTCTTCCAGGACCGGGTGCTGCACCTGAGCTTCTTTGCCAGGGAAGCCGGGGAGGAAAGATACGCCAATATCGGATCACGGTTCGCCAGAATGTCCCACAGAAGGCGCTTCCGCTCTGAGTAAAAGGAAGTGCGCACCATGTTCACAAAAAGGAGGAAGTCCATGAAAAAAACAACCCTGTGCTTGCCGGTTTTATTGACACTTATGGCTGCGGTTTGTTCAGCAGAGGATCTCGGGAATTTCAGCGCCAATCCTTATGACCCCAGCAGCAATTCCCGGAGGGTGCTGAAACAACGTAATAGTGTAGTTTGTTAAAATGCTTTTCGTAAACTTTTGCAAATATTACCGGTAAAACCTATTTTTTTCTTGACATCTCAATGAGATAAA
>DSCZ01000054.1 GCA_011048855.1 Desulfobacteraceae bacterium
ACCTTATATCATCGTGGATTTTCAGTTCTCGAAACCCGGAAAAGGGCAGGCGCTCTACCGGTGCAAACTCAAGAACATGATAACCGGGGTTATCCTGGACAGGACATACCGTTCAGTGGACATGTTCCCGTCTGCAGAACTCCAAGAACGAACGATGCAGTTTCTCTACAGCCAGGAGAACGAATACTGCTTCATGGATCTTCAAACCTATGAACAGAGCTTCCTGACAGCCGATCAGGTAGGGGATGCGGTCAACTATTTGATCGACAACCTGGAAGTGGACATCCTTTTTTTTCGGACACAGGCCATCGGAATCACGCTTCCGAACTTCGTAAACCTGACCGTAACCCAGGCCGACCCTTGGGCGAAAGGCGATTCGGTGGCGGGCGACACAAAACCGGTGACCCTCGAAACCGGATATGTTCTGAGAGTTCCTCCGTTCATTGAAGAAGGTCAAAAAATAACCATTGACACGAGAACCGGGGAGTATGTCACGAGAGTTAAAGACTGACCCCCGGGCCGGCACCGACCTTTCATCCCTGCCTGCGAAAACCGCTGAACTCACGTTGAGGGCACATATCTTTTCAGCTGTCCGTGATTTTTTCACCCATCGCGGTTACCTGGAAGTCGAAACTCCGTACAGGGTCCCTGCACCGGCTCCCGAACCCTACATTGACGCCGTTCCAACCGGAGACATGTTCCTTCATACATCCCCCGAGCTGTGTATGAAACGGCTGCTGGCCGCAGGTTATTCGAAAATTTTTCAAATCTGCAAATGCTTCCGCGCCGGTGAGCGGGGCTCCCTTCATATCCCGGAATTCACAATGCTTGAATGGTACCGGTCCGGTTGTAACTACCTTGGGCTGATGAAAGAAACCGAATCTTTGATTTGTTCCGTGGCGGACGTGGTAAATCCGGGTCGGTGTATTGTTTCCTCAGGTCAAACCATTGATCTCAGCCCGCCGTGGCCCCGATTTTCAGTAAAGCAAGCCTTTGCAAAGCACTCGACCGTTCCGTTGGAATCTGCTATCCGGGAAAACCTGTTCGACGAAATCATGGTGCGGGACATCGAGCCGAAACTGGGGCTCGAACAGCCGACGTTCATTTATGATTATCCCGCATCCATGGCCGCTCTTGCCAGGACGAGTCCGTCCGATCCATCTTTGGCAGAGCGGTTTGAACTATATATCGGCGGAATCGAGCTGGCGAACGGTTTCAGTGAGCTTACCGACCCTGTGGAGCAGGAGGCGAGATTCCTCGCGGCGGAAACAATGCGTAGAGGGGCCGGCAAGCCTCCGTACCCGAAACCCGTTAAATTTCTGGAAGCCTTGTACCATATGCCCGAAGCCGCAGGCATAGCGCTCGGCATGGACAGGCTCGTGATGGCATTCTGCGACACGACTGAAATAGATGACGTGGTGGCTTTCACGCCTGAGGATCTATGAAAAACGGATTTTGGGTTGATAGATAAGCCTCTAAAGGCTATAGTAGCAGCCTCTGAAATACACGGTTCCCGATATCTATCCGGTGCCGTACCAGATCGCAGAATAAAGGAAGATCATGCAGGTGCATCTACCCTCCCAGGAACCGATCGTGGAAGACAGGATCCTTCCCATACGGAAAAGTCCCAGGAAAAGGGTTTGCGTATCCTGCGGAACCAACGACTTGAAGCCCGGAAGACGCTATTGTTCGCCCGAATGCAGACAGAGGATGAAATGGGTGCTGGCCCTGTCCGAAGGTCTGCTAAGAACCTACAACGCCCGTTACGCCGCCTTTTCGTTTACCGCCGATTATGTGATACTCGATGTCCTCTCTGTTTGGGCAAAGGAAATCTCCCGTTTCATTCAGCCGCGCACTCCCGGGAACAGGCCTTCTGAGGATCTCAAGGCCATGATCCTGGAATCTGGAAGGCAGTGGTATGCGATGCTGGAAAAACGCGTTTCGAGAAGCCGTGCAGCGCTTTACCTTCTGGAGGGGGGCCTTCAGAAAAACATGGATCCGGAAAGCATCAAACCGGAGAGAAAAGCAGCTCCCCGCCTTTCCAGGGATCAAACGAAATGCCTCAAGGTTCTCGACCTCGGCAGGAAGGACCTGGCCTCCAATGACAGGCATGCTGTGATACGGAAAGCTTACAAGCGGCTGGCAAAACATCATCACCCCGATGTGGGAGGGGATACCGAGAAATTCAAAGAATTGAACAGAGCTCACGAACAAATGTTGATGTGGTGCGAAAATCCCAACTATACCTGCAGGAAGGCACTCGAAGACTGCTGGTCCTACGACAGCTTTACAAACAGATGGAGCCCTCCATTATAGACCCGGCCGACGTTTCAGTCTGGCAGCATTCCTGCGTCTCAGCTCCCGCTCAAAGCCCCGGTCCGTTGGCTTATAGAACTCATTGCGCCGCACACCGTCAGGAAGATAACGATCCGCGACCCAGGCTCCAGGATAATTGTGAGGATATCGATATCCCTTGCTGTATCCTAATTTTTTCATCAACGCGGTCGGAGCATTCCGTATATGCATCGGAACAGCCAGTTGCCCGGTCTCACCGATCTCCTTCTTCACCTCTTTTTCGGCGAGATAAAGTGCGTTGCTTTTAGGCGCTTCAGCAAGATACACCGCTGCTTCGGCAAGAGCCAGTCCGGCTTCAGGAGCCCCGACCCTGTGCCATGCATCAAAGGCCGCCAGCGCTATGGACAGGGCCTGCGGATCGGCCAGACCCACATCCTCGGATGCAAATCTTATCATGCGCCGGGCGATGAACAAGGGGTCCTCCCCCGCTTCAAGCATTCGGTAGAGCCAGTAAAGGCCGGCCTGTGGGTCGCTCCCCCGCAGGCTTTTATGAAAAGCCGAAATCAGGTTGTAATGTTCCTCCCCGTCCTTGTCGTAACGCAGTGCCTGTTTTCCGAAAACCCGCTCGATTTCCGCAGCCGTGACAGCCACGGGACCGGTTCGGTCGGGTCCGGCCGCATCCATCACAACGGCTTCAAGACCGTTGAGGGCAGCCCTGCCGTCCCCCTGGGCCATCGATGCAAGCATGCCCACTACCTCATCGGACATCTGCACTTTCAAATTTCCAAGCCCTTTTTCATCATCAGCCAGTGCACGAACCAGCAGAGCCTTAACCGCTGAAGGTTCCAGAGGATTTAAAACAACAACCCTCGTCCTCGACAGAAGCGGTGGAATAATTTCAAAGGAGGGGTTCTGGGTGGTGGCGCCGAGCAGGATAACGAGTCCGCTTTCCACGTGAGGCAGAAATGCGTCCTGCTGAGCCTTGTTGAAACGATGGATTTCGTCAACGAACAACAGCGTGGGGGTCGAAAAACGCTCGCGGGCCTCCTCGGCCCCTGCAATCACCTGACGTAACTCTTTGAGTCCGGATGTCACAGCCGAGAAGGTGCGGAATGGGTAGCTGGTATAGGAGGCTGCAAGTTTCGCCAGCGTCGTTTTACCCGAGCCGGGCGGACCCCAGAAAATCATCGAGCCGATTCGTCCACTCTTGAGGGCCCGTTCGAGGTGGGCACCTGGGCCGAGCAAATGCTCCTGCCCTACCATTTCTTCTATTCGTGAAGGCCTCATCCGCTCAGCCAGTGGATTGATCCGACCTTCCGCAGCCCTGGTCACTTTCGTCCCTTTCGGCCGTTGACGGCCTTGCAGAACACCATGGAAAGCCTGTCCATATCCAGCGGAAATCCAATCAGTGCATCGGCCCGTATATCGGCCGGATCTGAGGCGCCGCCGTCGAGTTTCGCCCCGATCAAAGCCACCGCGGCCTGCGGGTCGCCCTGTCTTATACAGGCGAGAAACCTGGCACGGTCCAGATCCGGCAACCCCTCGTCCACAATGACGAAATCGAATTTGTGTTTTCGGAAAAGCTCCAGTGCCCTCGCCGCGCTCGCAGCTTCCCGCACTTCGGCGCATTTGTCGGAAACAAGCATGAACAGCAGATCTTTAGCGAGCCCCTCTCCTATCGCCAGCAGCACCTTTGTGTCCCTGAGCCTGCAGGGCGCAGACCTCTCAGGTTTCCCCGCCGTGACGAGTGGTGTCGGGGCCGCAGACCCGGTTTTCGAGGCCGTGCTCGACCGAAGCACCTGTGCCTTTAGAAAATTTTTTCCTGCAGGTTTTTTCATCAATATCCCGGGAAAGAGGTTTTAATGACCGGCCGTCCCTGGGGAACGGAAAACGGCCTTGAAGATCCATGCCGCATACCGTATCATAATTGCCGTAGCGGTTACAACCGCCTGAAGAAGATCAAGAAGAGGTTTTCATAAAAGTTCCAACCGCTTTTGCGGCCAATTTTGATGGCATCGTAAAAAGTCGTCACCCCGTTGAAAAACGGGGGGTAGGGTTTCTGCAACTACCTGGAACAACTGGATTCCGGCTCCCGGATCTTAGTCCGGAACCGGCATGGCGGTTCGAAGACTATACGACGCCGTCAAGAATCACTATATACCCGAGAGGTGATTGTGTCAGCCCCCGATCCGTTTGTCCATCTTCATGTACATACCGAGTACAGCCTGCTCGACGGAGCCATCCGGATAGAGCAGATGCTCTCTAAATGTAAATCCCTTGACATGCCTGCAGTGGCGGTTACAGACCATGGAAACATGTTCGGAACCGTGCAGTTTTACGACCTTGCCACCAGGGCCGGCATCAAGCCGATAATCGGAGCCGAAGTATATGTCGCGCCTGGGGACCGTCGGGATCGCACACAGCCCGCAGACGGCACTCCCAGCGCCCACCACCTGGTGCTCCTGGTTATGAATGAAACCGGATACCGCAACCTGAGCAGGCTGATCACTCTCGGTCACCTGGAAGGATTCTACTACCACCCCCGCGTGGACTTCGAGTTGCTGGCGCAATACAACGAAGGCCTGATCGCCTTGACCGCCTGCCTGAAAGGAATGGTTCCAGACCTGATCAACAGGGGCATGTACGATGCAGCACGTGAAAAGACGATGGAACTTCAACGCATATTCGACAATGACAGGCTTTACCTCGAAGTCCAGGCCAACAAGCTTCCCCGGCAGGAAATCGTAAACCAGGGCCTCCGTGAGATCTCCGGGGACCTATCCATTCCGCTGGCGGCCACCAATGACTGTCACTACCTGAACAGGGAAGACGCTGAAGTGCATGATGTCCTTCTATGTATACAGACAGGAAAAACCCTCGATGATGAAAACCGGTTGAAATTCACCGGCACAGAGTTTTATTTCAAGACCCGGGCGGAGATGCTCGAAGCGCTGCCGGATTTCGAGGATGCACTGGACAACACCTGGCATATTGCCCAAAAATGCAATTATGAAATGGAATTCGGCAGTTACAAGTATCCAGTCTTCCATCTGTCGGACAACCGAAGCCTCGAAGATCTGTTTGAAGAAGCAGCCCGCAAGGGTTTTGCCGCCAGAATGGAGGCCATGGAACAGGAGGAAGGACCGACCGACGCCGCACAGGTCGAAGAATACCGGCGGCGCCTTCAATACGAGATAGGAATAATCAAGAAGATGGGCTTTGCCGGCTACTTTTTGATCGTGGCCGATTTCATCGAATTCGCCCGCAAGGAAGGAATTCCGGTCGGCCCCGGCAGAGGCTCCGCGGCAGGCTCCCTGGTTGCCTACAGCCTGAGGATAACGAACATAGATCCCATGAAATACGGGTTGCTGTTCGAACGTTTTCTGAACCCCGGCAGGATAAGTATGCCCGACATCGACATCGACTTCTGTATCACCGGCAGAGACGAGGTCATCAAATACGTAGCGGAAAAATACGGACGGGAAAATGTTTCGCAGATCATAACATTCGGCACGATGAAGGCCAGGGGGGCAATAAGAGATGTGGGCCGCACGCTCAGCATACCTCTCGGCGAGGTGGACCGCATCGCGAAACTCGTTCCCGAGGGGCCGGGTGTAAGCCTCGAGGCCGCCATAGAAAGTGAGCCCCAGCTCAAACAGCTCGAGCGGCAGGAAGGGCCAATGGGAAAGCTGCTCAAGATATCCCGCGCGCTGGAAGGACTCACCAGGCATGCCTCAACCCATGCTTGCGGAGTGGTTATCGCCGACAGGCCACTGGTGGATTATCTTCCCCTTTTTAAAGGCTCAAGAGATGAAATCGTCACCCAGTTCACGATGGACAGGGTGGAACAACTCGGATTGATAAAATTCGATTTCCTGGGCCTGAAGACCCTGACGGTGATCAAGCAGGCGCTGGACCTGATAGCACGGACAACGGGCAAAGTCATCGATATAGAGAAAATACCGCTCGACGACAAAGCTACATTCAGGCTTTGCTCGGAAGGAAAAACCACGGGGGTTTTCCAGCTGGAAAGCTCGGGGATGAAAGAGCTTCTAAGAAATCTTCGGCCGGAAGTGTTCGAAGATGTGATAGCCCTGGTCGCCCTCTATCGTCCCGGACCTCTCGGGAGCAACATGGTCAAGGACTTCATCGACGGCAAAAACGGGAGGGGATCCATCCGATACCCGCTGCCGCAGCTGGCACCGGTGCTGAAAGAGACATACGGCGTGATCCTTTACCAGGAACAGGTGATGAAAATCGCCCAGATCGTCGCCAACTATTCTCTTGCCGAAGCCGACGAACTCAGAAAGGCCGTGGGAAAGAAAAAACCCGAAGTCCTTGCCGCCCACAAGCGACGTTTCATGGATGGTGCGCTGGCCAATCAGGTGCCCGGTGAAACAGCCGGGCATCTCTTTGCCCTGATTGATAAATTCGGCGGCTACGGCTTCAACAAGTCCCATTCGGCGGCCTATGCCCTGATCGCGTATCAGACAGCCTACCTGAAGGCCCATTACCCGGTGGAATTCATGGCGGCGCTGCTGACACAGGATATGGGGAACCAGGATAAAACGATAAAAAATATCGCCGAATGCCGCGCGATGGGGATACAGATTCTGCCGCCGGATATCAACGAAAGCCAGGCGGACTTCGCGGTGGTGGAAAAGAAAATCCGATTCGGTCTTGCCGCGGTAAAAAACGTGGGTCTGAAAGCTGTGGACTCCATCATTGAAGAGCGGACAAAAAACGGTCCATTTAAAGATCTGGGGGATTTCTGCAGGCGGATCGAGGGAGCTAAAGTCAACCGCCGGGTCATTGAGGGTTTAATCGAGTGCGGCGCGCTGGATTTTACAGGGATTTACCGATCCCGCCTTTTTGCGGCCCTCGATGATGTCATGAAACTCTGCGGGGGGGCCCACAACAGCAACCAGATGTCCATGTTCGATATGTTCGACCTGCAGGGAGGCGGCGGAAACGGCCTGCTGTCCTTCCCGGAAATCGACGAATGGGACGAGCGGGAAAAGCTTCGCAAGGAAAAAAACGCACTGGGCTTTTATATCACCGGCCATCCACTTGACAAGTACGGGAGCGACGTGGAGCGGTTCGCCACTGTAACGATTCAAGATCTACCCAACACGCAGGATAAAAGTGAAGTAAAAATCGCCGGTGTCATCGAAAAAATGAAAATGAAACGCACCAAAAAAGGCGATAAAATGGCGGTGATCACGATCGAGGATCTATCAGGGTCCGTCGAGGCGATCGTGTTTCCGGAATTGTTCCAGAGCTCCACCCCGCTTCTCAAAAGTGAAGAACCACTGCTGTTTACAGGAACCGCGGAAGTCGGAGAAGGAGCGGCCAAGATCCTTCTTCAGGATATAGCCACATTCGAATCCGTGCGTCAGAAAAACATAAAGACCGTGGAGATTCGGCTGCACGAAGCCGGAACAGATCGAAGCCTCCTCCAGCAGCTTGTGGACGTGGTTTTCCAGTACCCCGGGGAATGCCGGCTGAGGATCCGAATCGAATATTCGGCAGGCGGCCATGTGGTTATAACGGCCGGGGAAAGGTTTCGAATCTTTCCATCGGACGAATGTCTTTCGACGATCGAGTCGGTTGCAGGCCGCCCGGTCAAATGTTTAGACACCAACGGCAATGGCTTTCATTGACATTTCCACAGGCGGTATCGAAAGCTGGGACTAATGTTTCTTCTTCCCGATCCGTTCCACGGGGTTCTTGAAGGAACAGGGGGTCACACAACAGCATTTTCCGCATACGTCCGCCAGCCCCAGGTGTTCATAAATCCTGGCATTTTCGAGAAGCACCCGGTAGCAGAGGTGACGGTCGAGAGCATCGGCGGTGAGTGCACCGGGCGGACATTTGTCGATGCAGACACCGCAGGTACCGTTGTATTCATGCAGGCACGCCGTTTGGGCCGTCCTGGGGGTGACCGGGATTCCAGCCGTGGTTATCAAACTTCCAAGTCGTCCACAGCATCCTTCGGAGGTTATGAGCAGCCTGTGGCGGCCGAAGGCGCCGAGACCGGCCACGTAGGCGACGTGCTTGTGGGACCAGTCACTGATCAATCGGTTTGCATCAAAGTTGTGAGTGGGAGGCAGAACCGCAGACCTGAAGCCGGATCGGTCCAGGAGCAGGGCGAGGTGACCGTTTAAATCCCTGATGAGTCTGTTTGTCGCCACGTAAGCCTCGGCCCACTTTTCGGAAGCCTTTTTCCCCCGGCTGTTGCTCAAGGCGATTTCATGCACGAACGGGATGAAATACACAATCACGGTCCGGGCTCCCGGCAGCAGGTCCCCGGGAAGGGCATGAGTGGAGGACACCGCCTCCTTGAGCTTCAAAAACATGGGATCGGCCGCATCGGAAAAAGCCACAAGCGGCTTTCTCCACCGCATTGCGCCTTCCGCCTCCTGTCTTTCCAGGATAAATTCTTCGATGCTTTTCCCCAAAAATTCAGCCGTCACATTCGGCATGGACTCCCCTCCGTTCACAGCGGACCTCTCCGGATCCAGCAGGGGATCGCTCATCCACAGGTTTCTCCATCAACGCATTCGCCCCGGCATACATCCTGTCTCTGTCGACCGGCTCCACCCGCTTTACAATCCATTCCCTCATATTTACACCCGCCGGGAGCGATTGCTTGTAGCTCATGAAATCCAATTCAACTCCCAGCCTGTCCGCGATCTTCACCGCCAGAAGGGGCCAGATTTCCCCTATGTCCCCGACTATCGGAAGGCTCCCCGGAAGCCTGGCGAATCCTGACATCTCCATTCTGAAAGGCACCCCCATCACCTTGGTTTTCGGAAGACCCCTGTCGACCGAGCCTGATACGATGCCGGAATCCCTTTCTCTGAGCCATGCATTTTCCAGATTCGGGTCAAGATCTATCCGGATCAGCGTCTTATTTTTCAGTGAATAGGTCCAGGAACCCTCCCAATCGGCCCATATACCGTGCCCGGTGAATCTTTCAAAAGGCCCGTCGTGGATCTCCTGCGAAAGCGCCACGGCGGATTCCATGATCACATCCGCCCCGGCCAACAGACTGGCGATCCGCTGGCAGCGCTCCGAAATCGGTATCGAATCACCAATCGCAATCCCTACCTCTCCCCCGCCCACAAGTTGCGGCACCGTGACAAGCACCGGCTTTCCGGTGGCGGCCCCCACTCCGATCATCGTATACGGATCCGCCCCGCAGCCCACGATCCGCTCAAACGGCACCCCGGCCCGCTTCGCCAGGGCCAGG
>DSCZ01000257.1 GCA_011048855.1 Desulfobacteraceae bacterium
GTTTTGATTTCGGCGTTTCAGGGCTTTTCGACCCCGACAGGATCAGGTTTCGGATCAAAACTATTTTAGAATACGATGAATTTTCGTGATCAGAACACTTGAATTCGGAAAAAATGTTTGATAAAGTATTTTATTTAAATGCGGTCCATATGGAAAAATGACGGAGGGGGTACTCAGGTTAATGGAAAAACCAAACAACGAATTAACCCGAAACGAGCCGGTCGATTCGGAACCAGGTCAAACTACAGCCGAAGAAGAAATCAAGGAAAACGATTCCACCAATCCGGACGTTGACGAACACGCCGACGAACCACAAGATGCAAACGATTTCATGGAGATGTACGAGGAAAGCCTCAAAAGCATCCAGGAAGGAGAGGTGATCCGCGGAGAAATCGTTCAAATTGACAAAGAATTCGTTCTGGTCGACATCGGTTACAAGTCCGAAGGTCAGATTCGCATTCAGGAGTTCACGGACGCAGCCGGCAACATTAATGCTAAAGTCGGAGACAAAGTGGACGTTCTTCTCGAACGCCGGGAAGACGAAGAGGGCACAATAAAGCTTTCCAAAGAAAAGGCCGCCAAAATAAAGGTCTGGGACAAAATCAAGGAAATTTACGAAAGCAACGGAACCATCCGCGGCAAAATCGTATCCAGAGTCAAAGGCGGACTTTCTGTCGATATCGGGCTTCAGGCCTTTCTTCCAGGCTCCCAGGTTGATCTCAGGCCTATCAAAGACATGGACTCCCTGGTCAACACCGAACATGATTTTAAGATAGTCAAATACAACAAGCGCCGCGGAAACATCGTGCTCTCCCGCCGGGCTCTGCTGGAAGCCGAAAGGTCGGTGCTGCGCGAAGAGACACTCAAGAATATCGAAGAGGGCGCCATTGTCGAAGGGACGGTGAAGAACATCACCGATTACGGCCTCTTTATAGATCTGGGCGGTATTGACGGACTTGTTCATATTACGGACATGTCCTGGGGCCGGGTGGGCCATCCTTCCGAAATGCACCAGGTGGGTGATCTTGTGAAGGTCAAGGTGCTGAATTTCGACCGGAACCGGGAGAGAGTATCCCTCGGAATCAAGCAGTTGACACCCGATCCATGGAGCGATGCCGAAAAGAAATTCCCGATTGGTTCCCCGATTGAGGGTAGAGTGGTCAGCCTAACCGATTATGGTGTTTTCGTAGAAGTGGAACAGGGCGTTGAGGGTCTGATTCATGTCTCCGAAATGTCCTGGACCAGGAAAGTGCGCCATCCTTCGCAGCTTTTGAATGTGGGGGAAATCGTTCGAAGCATGGTTCTCAATATCGATGTCGCCAGGAAGAGAATCTCCCTCGGCATGAAGCAGATTGAACCAAATCCATGGGACGTTATCGAAGAAAAATACCCGGTGGGCACGACAATAGAAGGCAAAATAAAGAACATCACCGATTTCGGCGTGTTCATTGGTATAGATGAAGGAATCGACGGGCTCGTCCACATTTCGGATCTTTCGTGGACCAAGCGGGTCAAACATCCCTCCGAACTCTACAAAAAAGGCCAGGTCGTCCGCGCCGTCGTCCTGAATATCGACAAGGACAACGAAAGATTCTCCCTCGGCATCAAACAACTCAGCGAGGATCCGTGGGATGAAATACCTCATAGATACAAACCCGGCACCCGTGTAACCGGCACAATTACCAACGTGACTGACTTCGGCCTGTTCCTCGAACTGGAAGAAGGCATAGAAGGCTTGGTGCATATCTCCGAGATCTCGGGCGATCGTCATGGAAACCCACTTTCCCGTTTCCAGATAGACGACGTTATTCAGGCTAAAGTCATTAACGTTTCCCGCCAGGAGAAAAAAATCGGCCTGTCGGTCAAGCGACTGGAAGAAACGTCGGAAAAAGATATCTACAGAAGCTATGTCGACAACCAGCAGGAAGCCACGTCCAACCTCGGGGAACTTCTCAGGGAAGAAATGATGAACCTCCACCCGGGTCACGCAGGCGAGGACAGTCAGACGGAAGACGAAGCCCCCGCCCCGGCCTCCGAAGATCCATCTGAAGAATCATCCGAGACATGATGTTTAGATCATGAAACCTCACAAGATCAATGCCGGGGGCGAGGGGCACTGCCCCCGGCATTTTTTTTCGAATCCTAATTCGGAATTGATTTTAAAATGACCCGGAAAAAACATCCTGTGTTGACTGCCTTCGCAGTCATTTTCGCGGCCGGCATGATCCTTACCGCTGCATTCTGGTTCGCGGTGCACCTGTCGGGGCGGGACGGCTTGTGGTCGCGTTCGGATCGAATCGGCGTGATAACCCTTGAAGGGCCTATCGCCGATTCCCGGACTGTTGTTTCCCAGATGGTGGATTTCAGAAAAGACAAGCGGATAAAAGCTATCGTACTGAGAATAAACTCGCCCGGGGGCGCCGTCGGCCCGACTCAGGAAATTTACCGGGAAATCAGGAAAACCGTCCAGGTCAAACCTGTCGTTGCATCGGTGGAAGCGGTTGCAGCCTCAGGAGGCTATTATGCAGCTTCCGCGGCGACCAGAATTTTTGCAAACCCCGGTTCGATAACCGGCAGCATAGGAGCACTGATTGAGATCATCCGGGTGGAGGATTTACTGGCCAAGCTGGGGATTTCCCTCGAAGTTGTTAAAAGCGGAGACTATAAAGACATCGGATCTCCACATCGGAAACTCACCGATCGTGAACGTGAATTGTTGAATGAGCTTCTCCGGGATATTCAAAACCAGTTTGTCAAAGAGGTGGCCGAGGCCAGGAATCTACCCGAAGAGCACATAGAGAAAATCGCGGACGGCAGAATATTTTCCGGAGCCCGGGCGAAAGAATTCGGGCTCGTCGATGAGCTGGGTAATTTCCAGGACGCGGTCGATGCAGCCGGCCTGCTGGGCGATGTGGACGGTGAACCTGAACTCGTTTACCCCCGGCCCGAACGCCTGAATCTCTGGCGCCTGTTCGGAGAACACATCGCAGGGGCCTTGCTGGATGCGACGCGGAGCGGGGGAACTCGGCTCGAATATCGCTGGAACGGCTGCGACCCCTAAATCAGTGAACTCACATCCCCCTTGCCTTCGCGCAGGATCACCGGCTCATCATCTATCAACGAGATGACACTCGAGGGACTCTGGTAAAGCACTCCGCCGTCGATAATCGCGTCCAGGAACATGCCGTGGGTCTCCTGGATCTCAACGGGTTCATCGCAACCGGCGCTCGTGCTTATTATCGGTCTGCCGAGCGTTTTTACCAGCTCCAGGCAGATATTGTTGGCAGGCACCCTGATGCCCACCGTCTTGCGCGCGGTGAGCATAATTTTAGGAACCAGCCTGGTTCCTTCCAGCACAAAGGTATAGGGACCCGGCAGCAGTCGTTTCATTGTTTTGTAGGCGTAATTGGAAACCACGGCGTATCGGCTGATCTCTTTCAAACTGTCGCATACAAAAGAAAACGGCTTTTTAAGCGGCCTGTTTTTAATCCGGTAAATGGCCTGGATACCCCGCTTGTTGTAAAGATCACAGCCTATTCCGTAGAAAGTATCCGTCGGATAGGCTATTATACCTCCTGCATCCAGAATCCCGCTGATCCTATTGATCAGGCGCTGCTGCGGATTATCCGGATTTATCGAAAAGATCTGGGGTTTATTCTTCCCCTGCACAGGGGACGTTGATTTTGCCATGAGAGATTCCTCGCAATCTTTCTCACGTCTTCGGATGAGGCACAACAAGCCCCTATCTGAACCGACACAGGGAAACCAATGGACGTAAACACTTATTTCGCTGTGATTTCCTTCCTGCTGGGCCTGGTGCTCGGCAGTTTCATGAACGTATGTATTTATCGTATTCCGGAGAAGATGTCCATTGTGAATCCCGGAAGCCGGTGCAGGACATGTTCGGCCGCTGTCAGGTGGTACGACAATGTCCCTCTGTTAAGCTACCTGATTTTAAGGGGCCGCTGCAGGCAGTGCCGGGAGCCGATCGGTTTCCGCTACCCGCTGGTCGAAGCGCTCGCAGGCTTACTCAGCCTTGCCCTCTTCCTCCGCCACGGATTGAGCCTGGCCTATATTCACCTGTTGCTCTTTTCTCTTTCACTGGTGGTGATAAGCTTCATCGATCTCGATCACATGATAATTCCCGATGTTCTGTCGATTCCGGGAATCATCATCGGCATCCCCGCCTCCCTCCTCGTTCCATACATCTCACCGCTTGATTCGTTGATCGGTATTATTGCGGGTGGGGGATCCTTTTATCTCATCGCCTGCGGCTATTCACTGCTGAGGGGAAAAGAGGGAATGGGCGGCGGAGACATTAAACTGATAGCTATGATAGGCGCCTGGATAGGCTGGCGGGCGCTTCCAATCGTCGTATTGCTTTCGGCTCTGGCCGGCGCCCTGATCGGGGGAATTTTCCTCGTCGCGAGCGGTAAGGGGGCACGCACAAGGATACCTTTCGGTCCTTTCCTGGCGCTGGGCGCCATGATATACGTTTTCTACGGCCACGACATCATCTTGTGGTACATTCGGTTCCTTCGAGGGTGACGGCTTTGCAAAAAGTGGAGATGGAAAGGAATACCATGAAAAATTTCAAGTTTAAAAAGATTCTGAAGTGTATAAAATTTTCAACTTTAACATTCGTGCTTCTGACGCTCATTGCATGGCTTCATGCCGGGAGAGTCGAAGCCCTCCCGGAATTCCCGGTCCCCGGCAAGGTCACCCTGGTTAATTTTTACGCCGATTACTGCTTCGCATGCCGGATGTTGAAGCCGGTGCTGGAAAAAATAGCCGCAGACCATGGGCAAAGCCTGGCGATTGTAAACGTAGACGCTCAAAACAACCTGGAACGGGCGAAAAAAATGAAAGTCACCGCGGTCCCCGTCCTGTTTTTTTACGACCGGGACGGCCGTTTGCATCTACGCCACGAAGGGTTCATGAAAGAGGAAAAAATCAGGGCCGTGCTGGAAGACATGGGACTTCCCTGAATCCCGGCCCTGCCGTCGATACACATCTAAAAAGAAGCATTTCCCGGTGTCCGCGGAAACGGAATCACGTCGCGGATGTTCGAAATCCCGGTCACAAACTGCACCAGCCGTTCAAACCCCAGCCCGAAGCCCGAATGCGGAGCAGATCCGAATTTGCGCAGTTCCAGGTACCACCAGTAGTCATCAGGGTTCAACCCCATCTCGACCATCCTTTGCTTGAGCGTGTCGTAGTCGTCTTCACGCTGGCTGCCGCCGATGATCTCACCTATCCTCGGCACCAGCACATCCATCGCCCTTACTGTTTTGCGGTCCTCGTTCACTTTCATATAAAAAGCCTTGATGTCCTTTGGATAGTCATAAAGGATTACCGGGCGGTCGAAAACTTTTTCGCATAGATACCGTTCGTGTTCCGACTGCAGGTCAACACCCCAGTTCACCGGGAATTCGAAGGAATCGTTGGCTTCGACGAGAATGGAAACAGCCTTCGTATAGGTGACCGGCTCAAAATCCTGTTGAATGAGCCTGGAAAGGGTGCCTATAACCGAATCATCAAAGAAACGGTTGAAAAAGACCATATCCTCCTCGCAATGTTCCAGAACATAAGCAAAAACATATTTAAGAAACGATTCCGCAAGTTCCATATTTCCGGGCAGGTCACAGAACGCCATTTCCGGCTCCACCATCCAGAACTCGGCCAGATGCCTGGAAGTATTGGAATTCTCCGCTCTGAACGTGGGGCCGAACGTGTAAACATCCCCCAGGGCCAGCGCGTAGATTTCAGCCTCGAGCTGACCGCTGACCGTTAGATTTGCAGGGGTTTCAAAAAAATCCCTCCCGTAATCGACCCGACCGTCCTTTAAAGGCGGATTCTCGAGATCCAGGGTCGTGACCCTGAACATCTCTCCGGCTCCCTCGCAGTCACTGCCGCTGATGAT
This sequence comes from Desulfobacteraceae bacterium, assembly GCA_011048855.1. The sequence continues at coordinate 5,924 of DSCZ01000257.1, forward strand.
CGGCGAGTGAAGGAGCAGGAAGCCGCGCTGCTGAAAAAACTCGTGGATTGCGAAGCTCATCGCATTTCGTATCCTGGCGACCGCACCGAATGTATTGGTTCGCGGCCGCAGATGGGCGATCGTACGCAGGAATTCGAGAGAATGACGCTTCTTTTGAAGCGGATATTCCGCCGGGTCGGCCCGTCCGACTATTTCCAACGATTCAGAATGCAGTTCGACCCGCTGTCCCTTCCCGGGAGAAGCTGCAAGCATCCCCTCCACTACCATTGAACACCCTGTCTGGATATCGCCCATCAACCCTGTAAAACCCGGCTTGCTCCAATCGGCGATTACTTGAAGGTTTGCAAGGCAGGAGCCGTCATTGAGTTCGATGAATGAAAACCCGCCTTTGGAATCCCGCCGGGTCCGCACCCAGCCTGCCGCCCGGAACCGAGTGCCAGGCTCCCCGGACTGTAAAAGCTGCTTGATTCTTGTTCGCTCCATATTCAACCTCATATACACCGGCCCTTCAACTGCCGGAAATCTCATCCGCCCGGCGTGCATCTTCCGGATGCCCGTTCAAATCATCCATTTTTCCGCTCGAATGCCTTCATGAATTCGGCCAGTGCCTGAACAGCCTCAATCTCTACTGCATTATACAGGGAGGCACGACAGCCGCCGACAGACCTGTGCCCCTTGAGTCCTCCCAGGCCCTCTGCCAGGGCCTCTTCTACAAAACGCTTCTCCAGGTTTTCATCCGGCAGCCTGAAGGTCGCATTCATCAAGGACCGGCTTGTTTCCTCCGCTGTTCCACGATAAAACCCGGAGTCGTCAATGACATCGTAAACCACTTTCGCCTTTCTGCGATTTCTCTCGTCCATGGCTTCGAGGCCGCCGACCGTTTCCTCGATCCATTTGAGCACCAGGCCGACCGTATATATGATGAAACACGACGGCGTATTATAGAGTGAGTTGTGATTCACATAAGTCTGGTATTTCAACATCGACGGTATGCTGTCCGGCGTTCTTTCCAGCATGTCCTTCCTAACTATGGCCACCACGGTGCCCGAGGGACCAATGTTTTTCTGTGCCCCGGCGTAAATTGCACCGAACGGACGGACATCGAGAGGCCGGCTCATAAAATCAGACGACATATCGCTGACCAGCGGGATTTCCCCCAATGACGGAAACCTCGTCCACTGGGTTCCTTTGATCGTATTGTTGGAGGTGAAATGTACATAACAGGCATCTTCATCGACTTCGAACGACGAAGGAATACAGCAGTAGCCCCTGTCCTCGGAAGAGGCTATCACCCGCACATCCCTGCCGAGCATCCGTGCTTCCTTGATCGCCTTGGAAGACCAAGTGCCGGTGTCGATATAATCAACCGGCACCCCCTGGGGTGCAAAATTCATCGGTATCATGCAAAATTGAAGACTGGCGCCTCCCTGGATAAATAACACATCGAAATCAGGAGGTACCCAAAGAAGGCGCCTGAGCCTGTCGACCGCCCCGTTCAGGATATCTTCGAACCATTTTGAGCGGTGACTCATTTCAAGTATCGACATGCCGGAGCCTTTGTAATCAAGCAATTCAGCCTGGATCTCCTCAAGCACAGGTAACGGAAGCGCAGCCGGCCCCGGGTTGAAATTATGAATTCTGTGTTGCATAAATCTTCATCTCCTTTACAAGCATTTCCCTGACCGCCTGAAGACTTTCGGCGTCGGTTTCATAAGGCGCCGTACCGTCGAGGTCCGCCTTTATTATAGCCGTCTGATACGGAAGGAAGCCCAGGAACCGGAAATCGTGAAGCCGGCTTTCCAGGAATTCACGGTCTTCCGGCGACCTGATCTTGTTTCCTACAAGCACGATGTTTTTCATACCCAGGTCCCCGGCGAGTTCCCTGATATGCACCGCGGTTTCTATGCTGCGCGAACCGGGCTCAACCACGACCACCAAGCGGTCCACCCCCATGGCGGTTCCGCGTCCGAGATGCTCGAGGCCGGCCTCCATGTCCATCACCACCACCTCGTCCCTGGCGATCACGATATGCCTGATCAGTTGCTTGAGAAGAACGCTTTCGGGGCAGACACACCCCCCGCCGCCCTTCTTCACGCTTCCCATGACCATCAATTTTACTCCGCCCGCGTCGATGGATAATTTATCCGGCAGATCATTAACCGAGGGATTCAGCCTGAAAAATCCCCCCATGGTCCCGGGGGTTGCACCGGTGCGCTCTTCGACGAGTCTTTTCATTTCGGATATCGGGACAATTCCCGAGGTGTCCTTGAGGCCCAGGGCCTGGGCCAGGTTCGCATCCGGGTCTGCGTCGATCGCCAGCACACGTTTCCCCTCGAGCACGAGTGCCCTTATCAAAAAAGAAGCGAAGGTGGTTTTGCCTACGCCGCCCTTCCCGCTTACCGCTATTTTCATAATCCCGCCCCCTGAACTGAAATTCAAATTGTGTAATCTATCCGGAGCCGCCGTCTTTTTGCAAGAGGAAAAACCAAAAGATTTCTTGCATACGGCCCACCATTTTCATAACGTATAGTAAATAATCTGAAGGAGTATACCACAGTTTGATCTAAAAACCGTTTTCGGTTGAGTTTCGACTCGGCGCTGAGCAACCAAAGATCCAAAAACGGAGATACAAAGGCGGCCCATGGGTATAGTCTTCGATAAAACACTGGGTAGAGCATACGACAGATGGTGCCACTCGGGCGACGGCCGAATGATAGACCACTGTCTGCCCCGCCTGATAACCACGATGCTGGACCCCTTACCGGGGGAACGGATACTGGACGTAGGCTGCGGCTCCGGAAACCACCTGTTGATTTTCGAAAAACTCGGCCTCGATGGAAGTGGCGTAGATCCCTCGGCCACGATGCTTGCCAGGGCGAGAGAACGTCTGGCTGCACGCTGCCGCCTGCATCAAGGCGAAGCCGAGGATCTCCCGTTTGAAGACAATGAGTTTCACCTGGTATCATTGATAAATACGCTGGAGTTTGTGAAAAGTCCGATCAAGGCTCTCAGGGAGGCGGGCAGGGTCGCCTCACGCAAGGTTCTTATCGTGACGTTCAATTGTTTTTCGTGCTTCGGAGCCGGAGCCGGAATCAGGGGCCTGTTCGGAGACCCCCTTTTCCGTGCGGCACGGATGTTCAGCATAATGGAGCTGAAGGCACTCGCGGCGGCCGCTTACGGAAACGCTCCCATGACCTGGCGTTCCATTCGCAAAACCCGGCAGATCTCCTCCCTCTTCCCGAAAAGTGATGTGGATTCATTTATCCTCACCCGGTCTCCATTCGGAGACATGCTCACCGTTGCCGTCACGATGAAATACGTGGTCAAAACCGACAATCTTCCTATAAAGGCAAAACTCAAAGAGCCCGGGCTGCGTCTGGTGCATCCCAGGACAGCCGAGCCCTTTAAACGAAATAGCGGAGGAACTCGAAATGAAGGAAGCTTATCTTTATGATTTAGTTAAAGACGACACGGTTCGATGCCGCCTCTGCAACCATTTTTGCCTGATAGAGCCCGGCTCCCGCGGAAACTGCCGGGTAAGGGAAAATAGAGGCGGAAAACTTTATACCCTCGTTTATGACAAAATAATCGCCAGGCACATTGACCCAATAGAAAAAAAAC
>DSCZ01000636.1 GCA_011048855.1 Desulfobacteraceae bacterium
CCTTTACAGGTAGACCCGGCTCTAGGGGAGATTGGAGCCGGGATAATGGTATTAGCCGGTTTCCATCCGGAAATGCCGGACGGGCACGGCGAAGTTTCCAGATCGGAAATGAGGGATTTTGCCCAAGATCAAGGCAAACGAGGGGTTACGCGGAGACGTACCGGAGTACGTCGCACAAGAAAGCCCGCAGTTTGACGTAGAGATTGGGCAAAAGGACCATTTCCGGATGGAAACTAACTAATGGGAGGCTTGCCCGTCTATCCACTTGTCTATAGCTTCTCTGTCGAAGCGCCATACTCTTCCGATCCTTATAGCCGGTATTTTACCTTCGGCTGCGTATTTGCAGATCGTAATCTCATGAAGTTTCAGGTACTTGGCCACCTCTTTCGTAGTCATGATCTCTGGCATAACAACCTCCAATTAAATTAAACGGTTATATAAAACTGCAACCAAAAATAAACTTTTCATTGACCCGATACGGCATTGAAGATGACCGTATGGACCTTGAAAATTATCCACAGGATTTCTTTGTATAAATGCCCTGCCTGCGGAACCTACATTGAGAAAGCGTTTTTATCCCTTAGATGAATGAAAATTTCAAGTTAAAAATGATCAATGCCCGAGGAAAATTTATTTTTACCCATAAAAGCTGGTCGCGGTTTGTATCTGTTTGCTGGCACATTTTTTGCTTAATAGTTTCCATCCGGAAATACCGGATGGAAACCAGGTATAAGCAAGTGGTCGTGGACATGAGGTGTGGTATGTGTCCAGTGTTCGGTTTTCAACCTGCCTGTGCATGCCGGGCTTAAATAACTACGCACAGGCAGGTTTTTTATGGCATGTTACAGATGGATCTATCTTACGAAGGCCAAATCCGTCAGATAGGTCACGATTCCGGGGAAGAAGACCACGAATGCCAGTCCGATGATTTGCAGGGCTATGAAGGGAAGCGCTCCCTTGTAAATGTCCATCAACGAGACCCCCGGAAGCTTCAAGGATTTCATGAAAAACAGCGCATACCCGAAGGGCGGGGACAGGAAAGAAACCTGCAGGTTTATGGAAACCAGCATTCCGAACCAGAAGGGGTCAAGACCGTAGACCTGTTGAGCTATTGGGAAGAAAATGGGCACCAGGAGCATCAAAATCGCGGTCCAGTCGATGATCATTCCGAGGGCGTATATAAGGGCCATGGTCATCACCAGAAAAAGCCATTTATTCCCGAGGCCCAGGAAAAGGTTTCCAAGCGTTTTTCCGCAGCCCATACCCATGAACACGGCCGAAAAAATATTGACCCCTACTATGATAAACAACACCATACAGGATGTTTTGACCGTGGCCGTCGTGGCGTAGGACAGGTTTGCCCATGTAAATTTCCTGTAGCATATCATAAGGATGATGGCAGCGAACGCGCCAACCGCACCTGCTTCTGAAGGTGTCGCAATGCCAAAAAATATCGAGCCCAATACGACGAACATCAGGATGACCGGCGGTGTGACGGCTTTTATACCCCGAATCATTCTGATATTGAGCGCATCGATTTCCTCTTTGGGAACCGGAGGACCTTTTCGCGGGTCCCGCCTGCATAGCAGGTAGATATAGGCCATATACAATGCCGCAAGCAGCAGACCGGGGCCGATGGCGCCTATGAACAGCTGGCCGACGGAAATACCGGCCACGGCCCCCAGCACTATCAGAAGCATGCTGGGCGGGATGAGTATTCCCAGGCTTCCCCCGGCCATTATCGTGCCCACCGTCAGCCTTCGGTCATATTTGTGATCCAGAAGGTAAGGCCCGGCCAGCACTCCCATGCTCACGATGGAGGCTCCGATGATGCCGGTGCTTGCGGCGAAAACGGTGCACACCAGGGTGACCGCTATCGCGAGGCCCCCTGGCAGTGGGGCCACCAGGTCACGGATTCCGTCGAACATAATTCTCGCAATGCCGGATCTTTCGAGAATGTAGGCCATAAAAATGAACAGCGGTATGGCGATTAAAGGAAAGCTTACCATTACCGAATAAGTTTTCGTAACGGCTATTGGAAGCGCGGCCGGCCCTATGAAAATCAACCCGAAAATGATCCCCAGGCCGCCAAATGTCAGCGCAACCGGGTGGCCCAGGAACAGGCATCCAACGGTTATCGATCCGATCAGAGCCAGGAATAAATTATCATTCATTTTTAATCCCTTTTAGTTCATCTATATGCTTGATTATGAAGGATATCCCTTGAAGCAGGATGAAAACAAACGCCGTCGGGATCACCGTCCTGAAATGAGCCAACGGAGGTCTCCACACACTGTGGCCCTGTTCCATAGCCTTCCACGAGTTCACCGCGATCGGTATTCCCCCCTTAATCATCGCGACCGCGAAAACGATTGTGAAGACCAGGAAGCAGGTTATCGCCAGTCTGTTTCTCCATTTCCGGCCGAGTCTTTCGGGAAAAAGATCAATACCTACGTGGCCTTTATGTAAAAATGTGTAAACAGAACCAAACATTATATAATAGCCGAAAATGAAATACGACGTTTCAGTGAACCAAATCTGCGGTGCAGAAAATAGTTTCCTCATAACCGACTCGAAAATAAATACGGCCACCAGCAACACGATGGCCCACTGGATAATTTTCCCTATCCATTCACTACAGGCGTCAATATATTGCGCAATGATACGTAGCGTTTTCATGTTAACCTCGTCGTGCGGGCGTCGGCCCCGCGTTTTCCGGGAAAAACCAAGTCGCGAACTTTCAACCTTTACACGTCAAGAATAGTGGTGGTACCGGCAAAGTTGAAGAAGAACTTTTCCTGGAAAGCCTGCTGAAGCACCGCCCCGGCATAGGGTCCGGTGCAATGAGATACCCCGAGCCTTTTTACCCCGGCCTTTTGCAAATCCTTGATGGTTTGCTGGATCCTGGATTCGGGGGCACCAAACAGATGTGTTCCACCGATGACCGCATAGCACTCATCGCAGCCGGTGATTGTCATGCCGTGAAAAATTGTATTTACTATTCCGCGATGTGCACATCCGGAAATGACTATCAGACCTTTATCGGATTTAATGAACAGCGATTGGTCGTCTTTCAACGGATCCGGGCCGAATCCCTCAGGCGTTTTCACGGATGCACTGGCGTCGATTGTTTCATAACCGGTTATCATTGGAACTTCCCCGCTGGTTACAATGGAATCGGTTATCCATTCAGGTTTAGTGCTGAGTGTGAAATGCGCACCGAAACTTTCTGCGTATTCGCGCAGGTAGGGGATACCGATATACCGGTGATTTTCGCTGTCGGCATCCTTCCAGTACTTGGGTGCCCACACTTCCGGGTGGGCGATGATTTCAAGCGGCGTTTTTCTTAACTTCAACAACGGAAGCAGTCCGCCGGTGTGGTCTTCATGCCCGTGGCTGAACAGTAATGCTCTTATCTTTTTGAGATCTATTCCCATAACCAGGGAGTTGTGGGCCGCGACGATACCTCCACCGGTATCCACCAGGATTGTATCATCGTCGACATCCACCAGGATGCTCAAGCCCCATTCTCCAAGGTAGCCCAGCCAGCTCGCCGAATTTTCCGACAGCGTTCTTACTCTGATATGCATTTTTAAAGCCTCTTTTTGTGTATTTTAATAATTTCTCCGACTTCGGCCCTTTTCCGCCTGAAATGGGCGAACCGGAAAACCGCTTATAATTCAGATGCGGGTACAAACGACCCGGTCTTTGTTTGCCGTGAAACCGCCGGGCCGGGTGGACCACTGATTTTAGCTTCATTTCCGATCTGGAAACTACGCTCGTGCCCATCCGGCATTTCCAGATGGGCGCGAGCCTCATCAACCCGGCGGTCGGCGAAATTATTTTTTACCGGCAGTCTCAAAAATAGCGAAATACCTGGGATCGTTCTTGTCTTTGATCCAGGGAAATTCGGCTTTTTCATCGACAAAATCGGGCCAGTATTTATGCACTTTGCCCTGCCCGTACGGCTTGGACATCTCTCTCCATTCGGAGTAGCCTTTTAGGAAGTTATACAGGGACTTCGCAACCTTAAGGAAATCAGGATTCTTTTTGGCTTCCTGTTCGGCCAGTATCGCGGTCTGTTTTTCCAGCTCCTCGATGGTTTGGTTATCCAGTTTTGTGATTTTTGTTCCGGCTTTCTGAAACGTTCTTACGGCTTCTATGTTGGAATATTCCCACTTGGCGTAGGAAATGAGATAGGAGACTTTAGTCGCGTATTCCAGAAGAGGCTTGAGCTCGTCCGGAAGTTTGTTCCAGGAGTTGGTATTCACGGCAAGAAGCGTAATCATCGCGGTCTGCCACCACGCCGGTACGATAAGGTATTCAGCTACTTCATGGAGGGAGATCGAAAGGTCGCCGCATGGGAATGAAAATTCGCCGGCGTCGACCACTTTTCTGTCCATGGCCAGGTAGATTTCATCGGGGCTGATGGCCATTGTCGTCGCACCGACCATCGTCAGGATGTCTTCACTGAAACCCGGGCAGCGGATCTTCAGGCCTTTGAAGTCCTCGGGTTTCTTGACTTCGACCCTGGACCAGAGGCCTCCCTCGATTCCTCCTCCGCCGGCTGCGAAAGGTTTCATGTTGTATTTTCCATATAACTCGTCCGCCAGTTCTCTGCCCCCGGCGTAATAGTACCATATCGCAAAATCTTCGGGAGTATAGGAGCAGGGAAAAGATCCGAATAAAACCAGGGCGCTGTTGAGGCCTTTGAGAAAGCCGGGCCAGCCGATCGCCGCATCCAGGGCACCTGTGCGGGCTGCCTCGAAGGTTTCGGCCATGGGAAAGAGTTCAGATCCATAGTGATAGTCGAATTCAAGCCTGTAATTCGGTGTCTGCACAATATCCTTCACTGTCTGCGCTAAAATCTCCCCGCTCCAGGACAGCGCGATTCCGGCTGCAAACGTATCCTGAACGCGCCATTTGATGACCTTCTGCTTGGCTTCGCATTGCGCAGGCGACCAGGCTGCGGCGGTCACGCTCAATGCGACCGCGGTTGCTATTACCGATAAAAACCTGTATTTCCTCATAACCTCTCCTCCTCCTTCATTGTTGTTGATAAAAATTGGCTCTTTGAGCCAATATGTTAATTCAGCTCATTTATGAGTTGCACAATAATGTAAAATATAAAACTATATAAGAATATAAGGGTAGACTAAACTAAATATTTTCACCAATTAAAAAGTATAATTATTCGGCATTTAAACCCTGGGTTTTGAGCATCTGTATTGATGCCAGCATATGTTCCCGCATAGCGGTGCGTGCACCGTCTTCGTCTCTTCGGGACAGAATTTTTACAAGTTCCGTATGTTCCCGTACGGCGCTTTCGTTTCTTCCCTCCACCCTGAGGGCGGCTTTCCATCCTTCGAAAGAAATTTTGGCCAGGGAATTCATCAGCATCGTGATGGTCTCGTTTTTCGCGGCTCCGGTCACCAAAAGGTGAAACTCAATGTCTGTACGGATTATGCCTACCACGTCGTGTTCTTGAAGCCTGCTTTGGCGGGTTACATTGTCTTGGATGGCACGTATTTCATCTTCGGTGATGCGCCGGGCGGCAAGTGCGGCGACTTCAGGTTCCAGAATGAGACGTGTTTCAAAATGTTTGTATATTGCATCTTTATACTTGTTGACCCAGGACGGCAGGGGAACCACAAGGTCCCCGCTTACCTGCCTGACGAAAATGCCTTTGCCCGGCCTGACTTCAACCAACCCCATTATTTCCAGAATCCGCAGTGCCTCTCGAAGAGAGCCTCTGCTTATCTGTAGTCTGGAAACCAGTTCCCTCTCCGACGGCAACTGGCTGCCTTCTTTGAGGTTGTTGCTGGAAATGAAGTTTTTAATTTCATCGATGGCTGATTCAGACAGCCGTTTTCTCTTTATTGGATTCAGGTCCAATTCAACCCCCACTAGCTTAGTAAACAATCAACTTAGCAACTGGTTAGACCGACAGTATGTTTTTTTACCATAGGCTGTCAACCATTTTTTCGTTGCGGATTCCTTCTCATTGATTGTTCAATCATCATGAGGTAATTTGAGCGCCGGAGGCGTATAAATCATGAAGTTGACATTTCGCCGGTTTTTTTCACTTTTTGCGTTGACAGCCGCCGCGGTTTTTTGTGGGATGGGCTCTGTCGTGCCGGTCCATGCGAGCGACGGACATGCGGTCCTCGGTGGGTCCGGTGTAACCGTTTATTTTCCGCAGTTTCTTCAGGGAGCGGCTGAGGAGGTCGCCGGTTTTTATCCCGAAACCAGGGCTGCGGCGGAAAAAGTTTTCGGCTGGGATATGGACCAGGATGTGTCGATAGTGCTGGTCGGTGAATCTTCGAGTTTTGAACTTTCGGCGGGAACCTCTGAAGTCGTCGCCTTTGCAGTCCCCGCAAGGAGCCTGATGGTCATCGATTACTGGAGATTGAAGTCCCATCCGTTTACGTTGCGAAGTGTTGTGATGCATGAGCTTTTTCACCTTCTTCTCCACCGCCATATCCCTGAAGGGGGGTTGCCGTTATGGTTCGAGGAAGGTGTCTGCCAATGGGCCAGTGACGGTTTGGGGGAAATCATTTCCGGTGGAGGCGGTGTGCTTGATTTTGCGGTGATCCGAGGAGATCTTCTTCCGTTTCGTTTTATCGAACGATCCTTCCCGCGGGATCCGGTTGAAATGCGACTTGCCTACGAACAAAGCAAGAGTGTCGTGGTCTATCTTGTGGATACTTACGGGCGGGACGCCCTGGTTGAAATTCTCAACTCGATGAAGAACGGGAAAAATTTCGATGCCGCACTGGAAGACGTTCTTGGAATTTCCGTCCGGCGACTTGAAGAAGAATGGAGGGGATCGCTGGCCGGCTCCGCCCTTTGGCTGAGATTCATAGGTCATCATTTCTACGGATTGCTTTTTGCCTTCGCTGCGGTGCTTTCGATCGCCGGTTTCATGCGGGTGATTCTCAGAAAACGCAAGGCTTTCAGGGAGTATGAAGACGAGGAGGCGGAATGAATTTTCCATACCTGTTTTCACCGATCCATACAGGATGCCTGGAACTGAAGAACCGCATCGTTATGAGCGCCATGCATCTGGGGTTCACACCGGAAGGCAGGGTCACCGAAAAATTGATCGCTTTTTACCGGAGACGCGCCGAGGGTGGCGCCGGGTTGATAATCGTCGGGGGGTGCCCGGTGGAGGAATCTGCAGGCAAGGCCGGGATGCTGCGGATAGACGATGACAGCTGCATTCCAGGCATGAAAAAGCTCGCGGCGGCCATCCACCGGTACGGCGGTGCAGCGGCGGCTCAACTTTATCATGCGGGCCGCTACGTGCATTCATCTCAAATAGGCGGACGAAAACCGGTTTCCGCGTCCTCCGTACGCTCCAGGTTGACAGGGGAGACACCGAGAACCCTCGATTTCGAGGAAATTGCCGGCATCCGGAAAAACTTCGCCGACGCGGCGTTCAGAGTTGTGGAAAGCGGCTTCGATGCTGTGGAAATTCTTGCAGGCGCCGGTTATCTGATCAGCCAGTTTCTTTCGCCTCTTACAAATCGTCGCAAGGATGCTTACGGTGGCTCCCCCGCAGGTCGGATGAGATTCGGGCTGGAAGTCATCCAGGCTGTCCGCGGTGTGGTCGGTCCGGACTTTCCGGTTTTTCTCAGGCTTGCAGGAAACGATTTCGTAGAGGGAGGCAATACCAACGAAGAAGCGGCGCTTTTTGCGGCGGCCGCGGAAGACGCCGGTGTGAACTGCTTCGATGTTACGGGCGGCTGGCACGAGACAAGGATACCGCAGATAACCATGAATGTGCCCCGGGGTGCGTTTTCCTATCTGGCCCGTGGTATTAAATCGGCTGTATCGGCGCCTGTAATAGCGAGCAACCGTATCAACGCGCCTGAGCTTGCCGAGGACATCATACGACGGGGGGATGCGGACATGGTAACCATGGCGAGGGCACTGCTCGCCGATCCGGACATGCCCCGCAAAGCTTTTGAAGGCGCACTCGATCCCGTTCGGCACTGCATCGCATGCAATCAGGGTTGTTTTGACAGCATTCTTTCCGGAAAAGCGGTTGCCTGTACCGTAAATCCCGAGGCCGGCAGGGAGCATGAATGCCTGATGGAGCAGAAGGCCGTTCCGAAAAAAGTGGTGGTTGTGGGAGGGGGACCGGCGGGCATGAAGGCCGCCTGTACCGCCGCCGCACTGGGGCATTCCGTTCTGCTGTTGGAACGGAAAAACACGCTCGGAGGGCAGGTTATGCTGAACGATCGCATTCCCGGCCGGCAGGAAATGACGACCGCATGCCGCGATCTTGAGCTCAACATGGCGGCGGCGGGTGTCGAGGTTGTTACAGGCATTGATACAACCCGCGAAAGCGTGATGGCCTCTGAGCCTGATGCGGTTATCGTCGCAACCGGATCCCGCCCCCTGGCTCCACCTGTCGAAGGTCTCGAAGATCCCCGGGTGGTTCAGGCGAGGGATTTGCTTGCTGGAAAGGTTTATGCAGGGAGACGGGTTGTGGTGGTAGGAGGCAATGCCGTGGGCCTTGAAGCGGCGCTTTTTCTGGCCTCCGAGGGAACGATCGGTGCGGAGGCACTACATTTTCTCTTCACCACCGGAGCTGAATCCCCGGAAATCCTGAGACGCCTGTCAAGCAGAGGTTGCAGAGTCGTTAAAGTTGTGGAAAAGGCTGACAGGGCCGGATCGGGTATGGGTCCGTCAACCAGGTGGTTCATCATGCGCGAACTTCGGAGGCTGGGCGTTGACGTTTTGACCGGCACCGACGCATGGAAAATCTGTGAGGCCGGCGTCGAAGTGGAGACATACAGCGGCACACAGGTCCTTCCCGCGGACTCGGTGGTGCTCGCAGCCGGATCGCTCCCTGAGCGGCCGGGCTGGATTGGAGATATCCCCGGGGCACCGGAATTTATACTGGCAGGGGATGCGGCGTCTCCGGGCAATCTGCTCGAAGCCATCAGGGAAGGTTTCGAAGCCGCGCTGGAGCTCTAGCAGGTGCCCGTCCGGGAATGTCGAAAGGTTGATGGCAGGCTATCACTGTAATCGGGGGGGCTCGAAATGACGATAGACCGCAGGACAATACAGAAGATGAACGATGAGCTTTCGCCGCAGGTCCGGCAGCGGGTGGACGAGGCGGCGGACCGAGTGGCGGCGGCGAAGGAGCGCGGCGGCTCGGTCGTGGCGGTTCTGGGAAGTGGTCCCAACCTGCACGAAGGCGTCACCTGCCTCGTTGCCGGGTTGATGAAAAAGGGTATCATCGACGGAGTTTCCACCAGTTCGGCCGTGATCAACCACGAAATGGGCGGAACCCTCGAAAAGGTCAAGCGGATCGACGGTGTTTCAGCCGGTTTTGATCCTGACCGGCTCCCGGCCGACGGTGTCATGGAAGTCAGTATAATGCCGCGGCGACGGCTTTCGGCCTTCGCC
>DSCZ01000328.1 GCA_011048855.1 Desulfobacteraceae bacterium
ACCAATGAAAAGGTCGCCATGGAGGTTGCCGCGGCGGCGGCCATAAGCGGCGTGCGAACCATGGTGACGATGAAGCACGTCGGCTTGAACGTAGCCGCCGATCCGCTGATGACCCTAGCCTATCTTGGAGTCAAAGGCGGGATGGTGATCATAAACGCCGATGACCCGTCGCTGTTCTCGAGCCAGAACGAACAGGACAACCGTTATTATGCGAGACTGGCCTCTCTTCCCATGCTGGAACCCTCAAACGCCCAGGAGATGAAAGATTTCACGGTTTTCGCGTTCGATTTGAGCGAAGAACTGGAATTACCGGTGATCCTGCGAACCACCACCAGGCTCAACCACGTAAGGGGCCCGGTGCAACTTGGGAAACTGCGACCTATAGAGGCAAAGTCCACATTCATCAAGAATCCTTTTCACTATGTGGCGGTACCGGCGGTTTCACGTAAACTGCATAAGGAACTGCTCGAAAAATTCAACAAGGCGGCCGCAAAGGCCGAATCGGCGGAGCTTTCCAGAATCAGCGGCAACGGCAGGCTCGGCATCGTCGCAAACGGCGTCAGCTGCAGCTATGTAGCCGACGCTGTGCGGGACCTCGGAATCGCAGAGGATGTGAGCACTTTGAACATGGGTTTTTCCTGGCCCCTGCCAAAAAAGCTTTGCACGGAATTTCTGAAGAACGTTGAAAAAGTACTGGTGGTTGAAGAACTGGAACCCTTGATGGAAAACGACCTGCGGGCCATGGCGCATGAGGCCGGTTTGATCGTCCCGGTAAGCGGAAAGGGCCTCGGTTCCTTGAGCCGCTTGTACGAATACGATCCGGGGATGGTGAGAGCAGCCGTGGCCGAATTCGCCGGGGTTTCCTATGAACCGCCACGCTCGCTTGATACATCCGACGTCCCGGAACTGCCCGGCAGGCCGCCGAACCTGTGCGCCGGATGCCCCCACCGTGCAACATTTTATGCGGTCAAGGAAGTCTACGGCACGGATGCCATAACCCCTACAGACATCGGCTGCTACACTCTCGGGCTTCTGCCGCCCCTTTCGATGGGGGATCTCGTGATCTGCATGGGTTCTTCGGTGAGCACATCCTGTGGCTTTTCAAAAGCGACCGATCAGAAAGTCGTATCTTTCATAGGAGATTCGACTTTTTTTCACTCCGGTATCACCGGCCTTATTAATGCAGTACACAACAACCACAAATTCACCCTGGTGATTCTGGATAACGGCACCACAGCAATGACCGGCCACCAGCCTCACCCGGGCGTCGATTCGAAGTCCTTGAATATCCCGCTCACCCGAATCTCGATAGAAGAACTGGTCAGAGGATGCGGTGTAAAAGATGTGCACGTAGTCAAGCCTTACAAGGTCAAGAAAACCATCGAAGCTCTCACCGCATCGATGAACTATGACGGCATTTCGGTGGTCATTTCACAGGAATTCTGTCCGCTGTTCGCGAAAGCAACCGGGCAGCTCAAAAAGGGGAAGCCCTTCGCCGTCGATCACGACAAATGTAAAAACCACCGGCTCTGCATAGACAAGCTCGCCTGCCCCGCGATGTATCTTGACGGCGACCGGGTCGAAATCAACAGGTTTTCGTGTATAGGCTGCGCGGTATGTGCGCAGGTCTGCCCCGAAAACGCAATCCTGCCGGTCAAGGAATAAGCTGGAGGTTACCATGAAATCATCAAGATTGGTATTCATCGGTGTCGGCGGACAGGGGAATCTTCTTGCCTCCCGCCTGACCGGCGAAGCGGCTCTGGCCGCAGGGATCCCCGCAGTAGTCAGCGAAATCCACGGCATGGCACAGCGCGGGGGAATCGTCGAATCGGCCGTGTTGCTGGGCGAAATCACCAGCCCTATCGTTTCAAAAGCGGAAGCCGATGTTCTCATTGGATTCGAGCCCCTCGAAACGCTCCGTGCACTCGATAAGTGCAACGAGAAGTCCGTGATCATAACAAACACCCGCCCGCTTCCGCCCTTTACGGTCGCGGTGGGCCAGGGGAAATACCCCGCCATCGAAACGATTCTTCCGCTCCTTCGCGCCAAGGTTGCCAGGGTGATCTCCCTCGATGCAAACAGCCTGGCCGAGGAGGCGGGAAACCCGCTTTCCGTCAACATGGTGCTGCTCGGTGCCCTGGTGGGATCGGGAACCACACCGCTGGAGCCGGATACGGTCAAAAAGGTGATTGCGACCTCGACCAAAAAGGCTTATCTGGAATCCAACATCGCGGCCTTCGATGCCGGTTTCACATACGTGAAAGATCAATCCGCCGGAAATAGGTAAAAAAACTGCACATGAATAAATTGAAATACTGGTTTCTCGCGGCGCGGCCCTGGTCCTTCGCGATGAGTGCCATTTCGGTGACCGTCGGAGCTGTACTCGCCTCGTTTATAGGTCATTTATCGGTTTTTCTTTATCTCCTGACCGTTGCGGGAATCGTCTTCATCCATGCAGGAGGAAACCTCCTGAACGACTATTTCGATGTCACGGGGGGCATTGATACCCTTCAAGCCGGTACGGCGAGATACCGGCCTCATCCATTGCTTGAGGGAAAACTTACACCGGCGGCGGTTCGCAACGCGGCTTGTGCCTTCCTGGCCGCGGGCTGTATCTTCGGAATCGCATTAACTGTTATTTGTGGCTGGCCGGTTTTCGTCATAGGCGTTCTCGGTGCCTTTGGAGCCGTTGCATACACAGCGCCCCAGGTCGGTTACAAATACATAGCCTTCGGTGAACTCGGAGTCTTTTTGATATGGGGGCCGCTGATGGTGGGAGGCGCGTATTTCGTACAGACCGGCCGCCTCGAAATGAAGCCTGTACTGGTATCGCTGCCGTTGGGAATACTTGTTGCGCAGACTCTGCTGGCAAACAATATGCGGGATATTGAGCATGATACCGGACGAGGTGTCAAGACACTGGCGGCCCTGCTGGGAGAAACCGCATCCCTCAAGCTTTATCTGCTTCTGATGGTTTTCGCATACGCGGCGGTGGTGATTATGGTATTTCCGGGACCCCTGAACAAGTGGTCCCTGCTGGTTTTCCTATCGGTCCCTCTGGCATCGAGGCTTCTAAGGGAAATGCGCCGCGGGGTCCCCGAAGATGCAGATGCCCGCACGGCCAACCTCAATATCGTGTTCGGTCTTCTCCTCGTAATTTCACTCATCCTGGAGACAGCCCTTTGAAAGAATCTCTCCTTTTACCCGCCGCGACGGTGATCGTTGCCGCGGTTTTCTGGTTTGCCACCTTTTACCTGGCTTTCAGCTCTTTCTGGATCAAAATAACGGTTTCCTCGGCGTGCCTTGCCGGCATAGCATTCAAGCTTTCCAGAAACCATGCAAAACCGGGGCTTTTCGATTTTCAGGCGGTGACTCTCGGAATCATTTCCGCCGCTGTTCTCTATGGACTCTTTTGGGCGGGCAGAGCCGTCTCAACCTTTATATTTCCTTTCGCCTCCTCCCAAATCGCAAGCATTTACAGCAAGGGAGAAGGCACTCCTGCCTGGATCATTTTCCTGCTGCTGCTCCTGGTTACAGGTCCTTGTGAAGAAATCTACTGGCGCGGCTATCTTCAGAGAAATCTCTCTGAACGCTTTGGTGGTTTTACAGGATGGATTCTCGCTAGTGCCGTTTATGCGGGTGTGCATATCTGGTCCTTCAACTTCATGCTGATCGGCGCGGCAGGGGTGGCAGGCGCGTTCTGGGGAGCAATTTATTTACTCACCGGACGGCTCGCGCCGGTGATCGTCTCCCACTCGTTGTGGAGTGCTTTCGTTTTCACGCTGGCACCTTTCAGATGATATCGGAGCTCCGCGCGCGGATAATCCTCCTTATATGCTCGTTCAATCGGAACAAGATTTCGATCTCCCGCCCTTCAATTTCCCTGAGCACAAGAATCTCCGAAAAAGGTACCTTTTCGCTCACAGTCCGGCACAGGTAGTTGATGCACAGCACTTCCCTTGCCGCAAGAATGCATCCGCTTTCCCCAAGAAAAAACAGCTCCCTGGCCTGGCCCTGTTCTGCGGAAGCTCGATACCGAGAAGGATGTTCACCAGCAGCAGCCAGCCATCGTACCTCAGTTCGATGCCGGCGCCACAACATGAACCTCCCTGTTCCCTGTCGCACATTCGGCAGAGTGCGCTGACGCCGATGGAATCGGAGACCCGCAGCGCCTCAATGCGCGCGCCATCGAAAGCAAGGGAGAGACGACCGGTTTCATAGTCCGCCCGAAGTGTCTCGTGATATATGCGGAACATTTTCCGTGCCCACTCGATCCTCCCGGTGATCGTGCGGGCTAAAGGCCCGTCTTCTTCGGGCCTCATGCGCTTTTCTTTCCCCGGCCTTTCCGGGTGTTTGTCGCTTTTTCGCCTTCATCCCCCCTGCCGTTCCCGAACTTCGCAAGCCCCTCGGCCAGTTCCCTGAGCTTTTTGTCCACCAGAAAGTTCACCGTGCCTTTCGGATACGCGCCTTTCTTCCCCCGCTCGCCTGCCGGGACACCGGTCAGAATTTCTATCCCCTGGTCGACCGTGGAAACGGAGTATATGTGAAATTCACCTTTCTGAACGGCATCGACGACTTCCTTCCGAAGCATAAGGTCTTTCCGATTGCTTTCGGGGATAATGACGCCCTGTCCGCCGGTCAGTCCCAGACGCTTACAGCACGCATAGAAGCCCTCGATTTTCTGATTCACCCCCCCGATGGCCTGAACTTCCCCGTTCTGGTTGACGGAGCCGGTGACCGCGATGGATTGATTGATCGGTACTCCGGAAAGGCTCGAAAGCAATGCATAGATCTCGGTGGATGACGCGCTGTCTCCGTCCACCCCCCCATAGGACTGTTCGAAGGCGATGCTCGCACTCATCGTCAAGGGTTTGTCCTGGGCGAATTTCTTCCGAAGGTATCCACTGAGGATCAATACCCCTTTATTGTGGGTGCTGCCGGAAAGATCGGCCTCTCGTTCTATATTGATGATCCCTGCACGGCCCATCGACGTGGTAGCGGTGATTCGCGATGGTTTCCCGAACATGTAGTCTCCGAAGGAATATACCGCCAGACCGTTCACCTGCCCGACCACGCTCCCGGTGACATCAAGCAGCAGCGTACCCCTGTCGATCATTTCCTGGATCTGTTCCTCCACCAGGTTCGAACGGTAGATTTTGGCTTCAAGCGCTTTTTCAACGTGAACCCCGCTTATGGCCTCCGAATCGTCGGCGTTTGCAAAAAATTCGGCCTCCCTGACAATGTCGGCCAGAATCGGAAAGCTGGTGGATATCTTCTCCTGCCGGCCGGTCATCCGGACCGCCTCTTCAATAAGCGTCGCCACCGCAGAGCGATCCAGAGGTTTAAAATCCTCTTCGCCCGCCTTCATTTTAATAAACCTGGCGATCTGGTGAATGCTTTCGTCCGTCCTGTTCATCGTAGTGTCGAAATCCGCCCTGACCTTGAATATTTTTCTGACATCCTCGTCATAAAGCAACAGCAGATGGTAAAGGCGAGGGTCGCCTATCACAACCACCTTCACATCCAGATCGATGGGCTCCGGTTTCAACCCGCTGGTTGTGAAAAGATAAAATGGATCATACGTCTGGATCTCCAGCCGGGATGACTTGAGCGCGCGCTTGAGTCCCTGCCAGACTCCCGGCTCCACCGCAGCGTCCAGCAGATTGAAAACCAGGTAGCCTCCGTTGGCTCGCAGAAGAGACCCGGCCTTTATCTTGCTGAAATCCGTACGCCAAACCCCGGATCGGTCCACGATCCGTTCGATGCTGCCGAAAATATTCCGGTAGGTCGGATAAGCCTCAACAATCACCGGTGGACCTTTGCATTCGCTGTTGTCGACCATAAGGTTGACCTTATATGGCTGAAACGGATCCCCTTCCGGCATTAACGCGGGCATTCCGGGCATAGTTTGCTGCTGGGGCCTGAAAATTTGAAGGTTCCCGGCCATATCTTCGATCACGGCCTGAAAGTATTCCTGTATTTTTTCCTGTGGAAAATTCCCACGGACCGGCGAGCCAATTTCTTCCGCGTTTTTAAGGAATGTAACCCGGTCCATCTTTTCGAGCTTTTCCTGCACACCTTTCTGGAGATCCCTCAGTTCCAGGAATATCTGGTCTATCTGCTCTCTCAGCTTTGCATGCTTTTCTTTGAGTTCTTCGAATTCCTCCTTCGGGAAGCGGCCCTTCTCGACCATCTCTTCGACCTGGTCCAGGTGAGTCGGGTTCCCATCTATCAACGGCACGACTTCAGGCCTTTTGATTTGGCCGACCTGAACATCCACAAGGGCAAAGCCCTCCTCTTTCACCTTTTGGTCCAGATTTTTAAAGAAGCTTTTCCCTTTCGCCTCGTAGGCCTCCATGATCTCTTTTTTCAGGTTGATATATTCCTGGCTTTCGAATATCTGGGGAATTTCCTTTTTCAGGCGCTCCAAACAATCATCGACGGTTTTCTTAAACCTGGCCCCGACGCCACCTGGAAGTTTCAATAAAATCGGATATTCCGGTTTCTTGAAATTATTGACATAACAGAGATCGTCCGGCACCGTTTCGATCCCCTGGATCAGCTCTTCGAGCATCCTGCGGGCGGTTGCCATTCTCCCGGTACCCGAAATGCCGGTCACGAAAACATTGTAGCCGTGCCGTCGGATCCCGGCGCCGAATCGAAAAGCCTCGACCCCGCGGTCCTGTCCAACGATCTCCGAGAGCGGTTCCAGATCGTCCGTGGTCTCGAAAGGCAGCCCTGCCGGATCGAGCCGCCATCGCATCTGTTCAACAGGCACTTCTCGATCAGATTTATCGACAGACATCGGTATCCTCCTGTTCGCAACGGTCAGCGTTTTCACCCGACCTTGATCTTAACCCCGTCGGCAAGGCCCGGGTCTTTTTTAGGCATCGATATCAAAAGAACGCCGTTTTTGAAACTCGCAGATGCACGCTCGGAATCAACACGGCAGGGCAGATGCAGTACGCGGGAAAACGAAGCGCGCCGGCTTCGAAAATACCGGAACCCGTCTCCTCCCCGTCTCCTTCCGCTCTTCCACTCCGCCTGAATAGCGAGGCGGTTTCCAGAAATAGACAGGTCCAGCTCGTCGGCACTGAAACCCGGCAAGTAAGCTCTGACCTCCAGGCTGCCCCCCCGGTCTGTCATTTCGATGCGCGGATCCCCAGCCCATTCGGAGAACCCCGGATCGATCCCGAAACTTGACCAGCACCGTTCAAACAACCGGTCCATCTCCCTTCGAATCCTGTCCATCTCCTCGTTTTTCCAAAGGATCAGCTTTGACATCTTTTCACCCCTTTGACCAAACTCCGCGTGTCTGAGGGACTCTCTCTATGCCTTTTTTTCAAGAAGCTCTATTGTCAAGTCCTCCGGTCCCTCGAAAAACGCTATTCGCATTGTCTGGTCGATCTCTTTCGGAGGAAGCGAAAATTTATATCCTTTTCCGCTTAGTCTCTCATATTCCTTATCCAGATCATCCACGCCTATCCCTATGTGATGATAGCCGTGTATTCCCTGATCTGCAGCCGCAAGCTCTTCATTTTCCTTTAAAACTCTTAGGTTGATCTTGGAACCGTTAAGATTGAGGGTAGCACCGTCCACGCCCCCGAATTTTTTTATCCCGACCAGTTCAGCTTCGAAATTGCCTGTAAAAAACTCGATTATTTCCTCAAGATTACGGCATACCAGATGAATGTGATCCAATGTGTAGCCCATTTATTGTTTCCTCCCGTTAGATTGATTTTCACCCATCGTTTGTGAATGTAACTTAAACTTTTGATCTCTCGACAAGCCTCAGGACCCGAAGACAGGCCGTACTTGTTTTACTTCGAGCGCCTAGCGAAATACAGATTAACCAGGGCAAGCAGCGACGTACCGGTGATCAGCAGAAACGAAATGGCATTGATGACCGGTGTGCTCCCGTCTCTAACCTGCAGGTACAGATTGATCGGAAGGGTAGCCTCCGAACCGACGAGAAAAAGTGTCGTGTTGAAATTTTCGAAAGACATCAAAAATGCCACCGCAGCACCGCCGATAACGGCAGGGCGCAGGAACCTGAGCGTTATATGCCAGATCACCGCCAGCCTCCCCGCACCCAGATTGAGCGCAGCCTCTTCCAGGGTGTGGTCAAATTTTTTCAACCTGGCGGAAACGATCAATGTCACCAGCGTTGCAATAAACGCGAACTGGCCGAGAACCACGAGCCAGAATCCAGGCCTGAAAAGACTCACGTCGAGATTGAAGCGTTCTTCGAAAAATATCCCCAGCGTTGTAGAAAAAAGAAGGATGGAAATCCCGAGTATCACACCCGGAATAACCAGCGGTGAAAGCATCAGGAAATACAGTGCCTGCTTGAACCGGAACTCCTCCTGTTCGAAAAGGAACGCCCCGCAGGTTCCGACCGCGGTGGCGAGCAGCGTCACGAAGAAAGCAACCCTGGCACTCACCCATATGCTGTCGAGATTAATCCTGTCGTGGAATATCCCCACGCGATCGGAACGGTCAGCGAAAAACCAGTCCAGCGTGAACCCTTTCCACGGCAGGGAAGGAAACTGACTGTCGTTGAAGGCAAGGACGCAGGTAACCACCAGCGGCGCAAAAAGAAACGCAAAGTACAGCGCCACGTAAACCTTGAAAACAATCGTATAGGGCCTGGGATTTGGAAGCGTTCGTATCATTGCACCACCCTGGACAGTTTCTGCCGCGTGACTTTCAGCCCCGTCCATATAACGACCGATGAAAGAAGCAGCAGCAGAAAGCCGAATGCCGAGCCCTGGTTCCAGTTGAAGCTGGCGATGAACTGATTGTATATCTGCTCCGTGAACCACAGAGAATTTTTGCCGCCCATCAGGTTCGGCGTCAGGTAGTTGCCCAGCGTCAACATGAAAACCACGATCGAGCCCGAAACAATCCCCGGCGTGGCATGGGGAATTATGATCCTGAATATTATCGATGACATGCCGCCCCCAAGGTCGGTGGCGGCCTCAATCAGCCCGTCGTCCAGGCTCTCGAGCACCGAAATAAGCGGCACCACCATGAAAAGCATCGAAGTATATACGAGCCCCATTATCATCGTCGCATCGTTATAGAGCATTTCGACCGGGCGGGTAAACAGGCCGAGACTCAACAGGAAATGATTTATAACACCGCTTTCCCTGAGTAGAATCATCCAGCCGTAGACCCTCACCAGTTCGCTGACCCAGAACGGCAGGAGCAGCAGCACGGTCATAAAACCCCGAAAACGGGGGGCGGCGACCTTCGTGATGTAAAAGGCCACCGGAAGAGCGACAACGAACGTGAGAAAAGTCACAAG
>DSCZ01000550.1 GCA_011048855.1 Desulfobacteraceae bacterium
AGAAAAACGAGGGGTTGCGCGGAGACGTACTGGAGTACGTCGCACAAGAAAGCCCGCAGTTTGACGTAGAGATTGGGCAAAAGAACCATTTCCGGATGGAAACTAGGTCGTGCTTCCATTCCCGACACGCTTTATCACTGCATCAACATTGACATCCGTCAAGGCGTGTTTTAAGGAATAGATGATGCTATATCAAGCACAAGGAGGGGTCTGAATGACTGGGTTGATCAGGATATTTACCGGGTTGATATACTTGGTGCCGGTGCTTTTTGTGAACGTGCACCAGGCCGGTTCGACCGAATCACCTGAAGTTATGAGCCTCGAGTCATGTATCGAAGCAGCTCTCGACAACAACCGGGATCTCAAATCGCGGGCGGAGGCCATAGAGCGGGCCGGACATATAGCAAGGCAGACGAAGGCGGATTTTTATCCGAAGCTCGGCACAGACTACAGGTACAATCGCCAGGACCGGGCTCGAAGCTTGAATTTCGGCTCCACCCCGATACCCTCGACCGTCAAAGACAATTTCAGTTGGAATGTGAGCGTCACCCAGCCGCTGTTCACCGGGTTTTCTCTTACAGCGGCCCACGAGATTTCAAAGCTTGGGGTCGATACCAGCCGTCTCGATTATCAAATAGAGAAGCTCGATCTCGTTTTCAGGGTAAAAGAAGCCTATTTTGCGGTGCTCGAAGCCGATAAAGGGGTCGAAGTCGCACGCAGTGCGGTGGAGTCGCTGGAGAGCAATGTCAAGGTGGCGCGCGATTTCTACAATGTGGGCATCATACCCATAAACGACGTTCTCAAAGCCGAAGTGGAACTGGCAAAGGCCAGGCAAACCCTTGTCGAGGCGTTGAACGGCTCCTCGCTGGCAAGGAGTTCCTTCAATACCATTCTTTCCCGATCTATCGAGACTCCGGTTATGCTCGAAGACATTTTGGTCTACCGCCCCGAAGAAGGGAAGTTCCAGGACTACGTCGACACGGCGATGGAGCGGCGTCCGGAAATGAAAATCATAGACAACGCCATTTCCAGGGCCGATCAGGAAATCACACTGGCCAAAAGTCCATACTACCCTGAGGTGGGTTTGACCTATCGCTACATGCGGGAGGGAGACGAACCCGACGTGAGCGGGAGCGTTGTTCACGATTCCAGCAGGTGGGATGTTACTGCAGGGCTCTCCTGGACCCTCTGGGATTGGGGGAAGGCGCGGAATGCGGTCGCCGAGAAGAAGAGAGGGAAATCTGAATTACTCTACAACAGGCAGTCCCTGGAGGATGCAATACGGCTTGAAGTAAAATCCGCCGTTCTTTCGTTGGAGGGAGCGGAAAAAAATATACCTACCACACGCAAGGCCCTGGAACAGGCAGAAGAAAACCTTCGGGTCAACGAAGAACGTTATCGTGCCCAGGTGACCACGATAACCGAGGTGCTCGATGCGCAGGCTCTGCTGACGAGGGCCCGGGTTGACTATTACCGATCCCTTTACGGCCACAACGTGGCCCGTGCGAGGCTGTTGAGGGCTATGGGTGAGGACTAATTGAAAGACAGAAGGAAGTTGTGAATCATATCAGCGGAAGGAAACTATGTTAGGATCACTGGTCAAAAGTATATTCGGGAGTCAAAACGACCGTGAACTCAAGGAGATGCAGCCGGTTGTCGAGCGCATCAACGAGCTTGAACCGGCTTTCAAATCCCTTTCGGATGAAGACCTGGCACGGAAAACGCCGGAATTCAAAGAAAGGGTGGTTCAGGGAGAAAGCCTTGATGACCTTCTTCCGGAGGCTTTTGCCGCCGTGAGGGAGGCCTCTGTGCGTACCCTCGGAATGCGGCA
Source organism: Desulfobacteraceae bacterium (assembly GCA_011048855.1). The sequence goes on from DSCZ01000550.1 coordinate 1,832, forward strand.
TTTCGATGTCCAGTTGATAGGCGGAATTGTGCTCCACAACGGTAAGATCGCCGAGATGAAGACCGGTGAAGGAAAAACTCTCGCCGCGACGCTTCCGTTGTACCTCAATGCATTGACCGGCCGCGGCGCTCACCTTGTGACCGTCAACGACTACCTGGCCAGGCGGGACGCCGAGTGGATGGGAAAAATCTACAACTTTCTCGGCCTTTCGGTCGGGGTGATCGTACATGGTCTGGATGACCGCGCTCGTAAAGAGGCCTACGAATGCGATATCACCTATGGAACCAACAACGAATTCGGCTTTGATTATCTGCGTGACAACATGAAGTTCTCAGCGGAGGACTGTGTTCAGAGGGATTTTAATTATGCAATCGTCGATGAAGTCGACAGCATCCTGATCGATGAGGCAAGAACGCCGCTCATAATCAGCGGGCCTGTGGAGCAGAGCGAAACCAAGATCTACGAGCAGGTCAAACCGATGGCCGTGACGCTGAGGAAAAAGCAGAGTGCAATCATCAAATCTCTGCTGTCAGACATCCGGGCGTCCCTGGACGGGGACGGGGAACTTGATGAGGCGTTGATAGAAAAACTGGTACAGGTGAAAAGAGGGGATCCCAAGAATCCGGTTTTCCTGGATATTCTTGCACAGCGGCAGGCTCTGAAAAAACAGATCGAACGTATGGAAAGCATGCTCAGCTCCCAGAAGATGCTCCCGGAGCTTGACCAGATTCTTTTTTGCACTATCGATGAACGGAGCAACGCCGTCGAATTGACCGAAAAAGGGATCCAGATGTTGAGTTCGAGCGGCCTCGGGACCTTCACCCTGCCTGACCTGGACGAAGAGGGTCACGCAATCCGTGAAAGCGAAGACCTGAGCGAGGAAGAAAAGGCTGTTCGACTGAGAGAGCTTGAAGACAGTTACATGCATTCATCCGAGCTGTTGCACGCCACCCAGCAGTTGATCAAGGCCTACTGGCTTTTCGAGAAGGATGTCCACTACGTGATCAAGGACGGCCAGGTGATGATCGTCGATGAATTCACTGGAAGGATGATGCCGGGCCGGCGCTGGAGCGACGGGCTTCACCAGGCGGTTGAAGCCAAAGAGGGGGTCAACGTAGCCGGGGAAAACCAGACGCTCGCGAGCATCACGTTTCAGAATTTCTTCAGAATGTATGAGAAGCTTGCCGGCATGACGGGAACCGCGGACACCGAGGCGGCCGAGTTTCATAACATCTACAAGCTGGAGGTTGTCGTTGTACCGACGAACAAGGAAATGATCCGCATCGATTATGCGGACGTGATCTACAAGACCGAAAGGGAAAAATTCACCGCGGTCGTAGAGGAGATCAAGGCCCTTTACGAAAAAGGCCAACCGGTTCTGGTCGGGACCATTTCCATTGAAAAATCCGAGATGCTGAGCAAGATGCTCAAGCGGGGCGGCGTCCCACACTCGGTGTTGAACGCCAAGCATCACGAACGCGAGGCTGAAATCATCGCCGGGGCCGGCCAGGCCAAAACCGTTACCATCTCGACGAACATGGCCGGCCGCGGTACCGACATCGTCCTCGGGGATGGCGTCGTTGATGTTGGCGGGCTTCATGTGCTCGGCACAGAGCGGCACGAAAGCCGCCGGATAGACAACCAGCTGCGCGGCCGGTCAGGCCGTCAGGGAGATCCCGGTTCTTCACGCTTTTATTTATCCCTGGAAGATGATTTATTGAGGATTTTCGGCTCGGATCGAATGTCTTCGATCATGGGCAGGATGGGGATGGAGGAAGGAGAGCCGATCGAACACAAGCTGATAAGCCGTGCGATTGAAAACGCCCAGAAGAAAGTCGAAGCGCATAACTTCGACATCCGCAAACACCTGCTGGAATACGATAATGTCATGAACCAGCACCGGGAGATCATCTATTCGCTGCGGAAAGATATCCTCCGCGGGAAAGGCGTCGGTGAAATCATCCGGGATATGATCGAGCAGAAGGCTGAAGACCTGGTCGGCAAATGGATCGATCCGAAGCAATACCCGGAAGATTGGGACATCACCGGGCTCAGGGAGAACTGCGCAAGAGTGTTCGGCATACGGGCAGGAATTACCGTTGAGGACCTGGGCGAGGAGGCTTTCGACTCGCTGACGCCGGAAGAACTCACGCAGATCATCAGGGAGCAGGCACTGGAATCTTTCGCACGCAAGGAAGAACAGCTCGGCAGGGAGGATATGGAAAAACTCCAGCGCATGGTGATGCTGCAGATTATCGACACCCAGTGGGTGTCCCATCTGCAGGACATGGAGCACATGAAGGGCGGCATTGGGCTGCGGGGTTACGGGCAGTTGGATCCCCTCAAAGAATACCAGAAGGAAGGCTTCGCGCTTTTCGAGGAATTGACCGACCGGATCCGCGAGGAAACCCTTTCCACCCTTGCCCGTATTCAGTTCAGGCACCCGGCGGTCGAGCCTCCCAGGCAGAAGCGTGCCCTCAATTTGAACCGTGGAGACGGGGACGGGAGACCGGCCACCGTGAGGCGGTCCGGAAAGAAGGTCGGCAGGAATGATCCCTGCCCCTGCGGCAGCGGGAAGAAGTACAAAAAGTGTTGCGGGAAAAATAAGTAGCACCTGCGGCGCGTGATTAGTGTTGGTGTTAGTGTTAGTGTTGGTGTTGGTGTTGGTGTTGGAAAAAAGGGGAATGGAAAAACAATGGATTCGAATCAATGTGTTGTCAAGGGTTTTTCGGCTGGAGCCGTGGAAGCCGGCATAAAGAAAAAAGGCGGAACCGATCTGGCCTTGATTTTTGCAGACAGGCCGTGTGCCGCGGCCGGGGTATTTACGACGAATCGTGTCAAGGCCGCCCCTGTACTTGTCAGCATGGAGCGGATCGGCCGGGGAACGGCACGGGCCGTCCTCGCCAATTCAGGAAATGCGAATGCCTGCACCGGCGCATCCGGTCCTTCAGCTGCGAGAAAAGCCGGTGAGGCCGCGGCATCCGCCCTCGGGATCGATCCGGAGGAAATCCTTCTGGCATCAACCGGGGTGATCGGTGCACCACTCGACGCCTCAAGGATCGAACAGGCGATGCCTTCGCTTGTCGGAGCTCTTCGCAGTGACGGCCTGATGGATGCGGCGCGGGCGATCATGACCACCGATTCGTTTCCGAAGATAAGCGTTTTTGAAGGAGAAAGCGGCGGCCACAGCTACCGTATTGCCGGGATCGCCAAAGGGGCGGGCATGATCATGCCCCAGATGGCGACGATGCTGTGCTTTGTTATAAGCGACATTCATATCTCCAGCCGGAACCTGCAGAAAGCGCTTGTCGAAGCGACCGGCTCGACGTTCAATCGAATAACAGTGGACGGGGACACCAGCACGAACGACACCGTGATTGCCCTTGCGAGCGGTGCGGCCGGAAACGCGGATCTGGACCGGGCCGGGCTGGAAGTGTTCGGCACCGGGTTGACGGCAGTGCTCAATGAGCTGGCCCGGATGGTCGTAAAAGACGGAGAGGGGGCGACAAAGACGGTTCACGTGGAAATCAGGGGTGCGGTAAGTGCTGAACAGGCCGAAAGGGCTGCAAGAACCGTTGCCAATTCCTCACTGGTAAAGACGGCGTTTTACGGCCAGGACCCCAATTGGGGACGCATCCTCGCCGCACTGGGCAGGTCAGGTATCGACATGAATCCTGATCTTGTGGACATCCGGATCGATTCGGTCGAGATCGTATCACGCGGAATGACCCGGGGCGAAGAAGCAGAGGCCGCCGGGGCCGAACGGATGAAGAATCCGGAATTTTCGGTGGTCGTGGACCTGCATATCGGGCCTTTTTCCGACCGGATGCTTACCTGTGATCTGACCCATGATTACGTATCCATCAACGCGGACTACCGAACCTGACCTCCCGCGGTTGCTTTAGACTTCGCCCGCTTTTACGAGTCGTGCGAAATGTTCGAAGGATCTGTCGTATGTCGCTTCGGCTTCCGAGGGAAAACAGCAGGCCGGGAGCTGCCTCATCCTGAGGTGATAGGAGATGCAGCGGCAGCAATACCCTTTCTTTTCACAGGGGTTGTATGTGCAGTTGCAGGCTTGAAGATTTTCATTACGATTGCATTCCATAGATAACTCCTTTCAAAAAGTGGGCCTTTCTTTCATTTTTTGATAAAATCTATGACATCCGGTGATATATGGATCTACCATTTGTCATTTAAAGGCTTTTGAAAAATGACTGTAAGGATACCACGTATAAAAATCCGGGACAAATCCGGAATCGGAAAAAATGAAAGGATTGACGGGTTGAAAAGGGAAACAAAGGGAGGAATTACTAAACGGGTAAGAAGATTTTCCTTTTATATTTTATTTCTGCTGGTTTTTATTCATCCCGTTCCGGTACTTGCTGAAAAAAGCCCTGGAGAATACAGGACGTTTACGTTTTATCTTGAAAATGATGTTTTCACGGGAACAGACAGGGAATATACCAACGGGGTCAAATTTACGTGGATATCCTGTGATCTCGATTGTTACCGAGACAACCCCCATATCCCGGAATGGGGCCATCGAATTATCGATCATCTTCCTTTCGTGCGCAAGGCCGGTTTTAAGAGGAACGTTTCCATTTCCATCGGGCAGAATATGTATGCACCGGAGGATCTCGAAAGGACGGATTTGATCCCGGACCAGCGCCCGTATGCCGGCATCACGTATCTCGCTTTCGGGTTTCACAGTAAAAGCAGCCGGCGGATGGACACTTTTGAAATCGACCTGGGCATCCTGGGTCCCCACTCCTACGCGGAGCAGGTGCAGAAAACCTGGCATAGATGGATCGATACGACCAGACCGAAGGGATGGGACCACCAACTGAAAGATGAACCCATCCTGAATGTCTTCTACGAACGAAAATGGAAAGTGTTGCAATCAAGGCTCGGAGAAAGGTTCGCCTACGATTTCATTCCCCACCTGGGATGCTCTCTCGGGAATGCCTTTACAGGGGCCAATTTCGGGGGCCAGTTCCGGTTTGGATGGAATTTGCCAAACGATTTCGGAACGTTTTTGATCCGACCAGGTTCCGATACCAATGCACCGATGGATGAAAACGATCCTCGTTTTTTTTCGGCCTTCCAGCGTTTCGGTGTCCATGTTTTTTTAGATGTGGACGGCCAGGGGGTGCTGAGAGACATCCTGCTGGACGGCAATACGTTTCGGGACAGCCACAGCGTAGATAAAAAACCTTTTGTGATTCATTTCATGATGGGGGTCGGGATTCTTATTCACCGCTACAAGATTAGCTGCGCCTACGTGCGCCAGACCAGGGAATACGACAGCCAAAAAGATAAACAGGAATTTGGTGCGGTTACGCTCTCGTATTCGTTTTAAACATGACTGCAGGATCAAAAAATCCACTTTGCTGTTTGTTGATCGTATTATGCGCCGTTTTTTTGTACCCGGGCTGCGCCCACCGGAAGTCTCCGGAACGGCCGGACGATCTGTGTGAAATATTCCGGGAACAAAGGAGCTGGTACAGAAAAGCGGATGCTTCTTCCCGGAAATGGGGCGTTTCCATCCCCGTGTTGATGGCGATCATGCACCAGGAATCCTCCTATCAGGCGCGTGCGAAACCTCCCCGCACTTCCTGCCTGTGGGTTTTTCCCGGCCCCCGTCCTTCCAGTGCCTACGGCTATGCCCAGGCCCTGGATTCGACCTGGGACTGGTATAAGCGGTCTACGGGAAACACCCGTGCCAGGAGGAACAACTTCGGCGACGCCATCGACTTCATCGGGTGGTATTGCAGTATCAGCAGGATGAAATGCGGGATAGCCGCCGGCGATGCCTATAGAATGTACCTTGCGTATCACGAAGGCCACGGCGGGTACAACCGGAGGACCTACGCCGGGAAGACATGGCTGTTGAATACCGCACGGAGAGTCCAGGCGCGTTCAAGTTCCTACCAGCGGCAACTAGCCTCATGCGAACGGGAATTCCGCCGGGGCGGATTTTGTCTTCGGCCGTTTTGAGAGCTTTTTTGGGTGTCATCTTATTTGATGAAACCGTAAAATATTGAAACAACCGTTCCCCTCGAGGTCGAGGTCGAGGTCGAGGTCGAGGTCGAGGTCGCTATCGGAAGTTGACCGGGGAGGTTTTCGACCCTGATACGGATCCCGACCCCGACGCCGATAAGGCGGGAATAGTACTTTTTACGACGCCGTCAAAATTGGAGGTCGGAAAGATGTGGAAGAAGCCCAGGGTCGGAGTAGCACTCGGCGGAGGGGGTGCGAGGGGGATTGCTCATGTAGGCGTCCTGAAAGTTTTTGAATCCCGGTCTGTGCCGATCCACCTGATCGCCGGTACGAGTATCGGAGCGCTTGTGGGTGGGGCCTATGCCGCCGGTTTTTCGGCGAAGCAGCTGGAAGACCGCACCATGGAGTTTCTTGCTTCCCCGCTTTTCAGAGACTCGGCCTTGAGCGCCATCGAACGGGAGAATATAGAACAAGAAAAAGCCCTGACCAGGAAAATCCATGGTTATGTTCGTTCACGTTTATGCGAGGTGCACGCCTTGTTCAGGCCCGGAGTGCTCTCGCAGGAAGAATTCAGGCCGGTGATCGAATTTTTTATTCCGGACATTGGTTTCGAGGATACCAGGATTCCGTTCAGAGCCATTGCCACCGATCTCATAAGCGGAGAGCAGGTGGTTTTCGACAACGGATCCCTCCGTCAGGCGATTGTGGCAAGCTGCGCGGTTCCAGGTGCCGTGGAGCCTTTGAAGGAGGGCGGCAGGCTGCTTTCCGACGGTGGAATCATCTGTCTGGTGCCGGCGTCTGTGGCCCGGGAAAACGGCGCCGACCTGGTTATAGCCGTGGAAGTGGGCCAGGATATATTTCTGGGAAAGGAGCTTCGAAGCGCCCTCAGCGTTTACTACAGGGCGAGCGACATCATGGCACACCGGTTGACCGAATATGAGCTGAGGGATGCCGATATCGTGATACGGCCCGGTGTGGGAACCCTGGGGTGGGCGGATTTCTCGAAAGCGGAGGAAGTGATAACTGCAGGCGAGGAAGCTGCGGCTGAACAGATCCAGGATGTCTGCTCAGCGGCCTCCGGCAGAAGACGATGGACCCATTTCATTGATTTGTTGAGGGGCAGGCGGCGGGACGGCAGGGAAAGGCGGATTGCAGGATGACCTATCGGGCGGGGCAGGCATAATGAGATCCGGTCCTGAAACCTACAGAGCGCGTATCCGGGGCGGGGGACTGGAATCTTTCAGGATACGGGTGCAACAGACCGATCTTTTTGTCCGTGCAGAACGCAATCTCGAAAATGAAGCCGCCGCGCTTGTGCATGAGGGGAGGCTTCAGATCGAGAATTACATTGAGCGGAATCCCTCTTTTGCGACCACATTGGTGCCGTGGCCAGCAGACACGACGGCTCCCGCGCTCATCGGGGA